>JBDLJM010000011.1 GCA_039714315.1 Bacteroidota bacterium
TGAAAGCAATATTAGAATCGCTACTATTATTTTACGGTCTTTTTTATTCCCCTGATCAGAAATTCCGGTCATTATTCTGTCCCAACGGAACTTACTTAGGCCTTTTCCATGTTGATTTAAACTCATCCAGATAAATGTTGGTTTACCCACAACATGATCTTCGGGTACAAATCCCCAGAATCTTGAATCTAATGAGTTGTAGCGGTTATCGCCCATCATCCAGTAGTAATCTTGTTTGAAAGTATATGAATTACTTTCTACACCGTTGATTAAGAATTTACCGTCTTTTTCTTCAAGAGTGTTATTCTCATAAACAGTAATCAGTCTGCGGTAAAATTCAATATTGTCATTATTTAGGGGAGTAGTAACACCCGCTTCAGGAATGTATATAGTTCCATAGTTATCTACATTCCAATTTTTGTTTGATGGGAAAATACCTGAACTTTTTCTAGTAGATGGTTTAATATATTGTTTAACAGATTCTACAGCTTTCCATGAACTTAGTTGGCTAACCTTTTCTTCGGTTAGGTTAATGGCATATACACGGTTTAAATCGTCCTTGTTTTTAGCACTTGTAAATTTTTGCCAATTAGGAAAGTTTATGTTAAAGTATTGGTAATAGTCCCCTGCAGGTATTATTCCATCGGTAATGTCAAGCTTTCTTGTCAGGATATTGTCAGAATATGTGTCTCCCGAGACAAATAAAGATTTACCAGGCTTTATGGTTACTATATATGAAAATTGAGCTTTAGCTCCCTCAGGTAATTTTTGTTCTTTCCCATTTACGAATACAACACCATTTTCTATTTTTAGCGAATCTCCGGCTATTGCAACACAACGTTTAATATAATTTGTCTTTTTGTCAACCGGAGCATCAACCATCGGGTAGTTAAAGACTACAATATCATTGTTTTTTATTGATGAGAATTTCGGAAGTCTGAAATATGGTAATTCAGGCCCTTTAATATATGCTGGTAATCCTAAAACGGGAATTGAATCATGTAGTAGAGGCAGAGTAAATTGTGTCATAGGAACTCTTGTTCCGTAACTCATTTTACTTACAAAAAGGAAGTCACCAACCATCATTGATTTTTCCATTGATGAAGTTGGAATAGTATAGGCTTCAAAAGAAAAAGTTCTGATTATTGTTGCTGCAACTATTGCAAATACAATTGCGCTTACCCAGTCGCCTGTGTCAGTTTTTGATTCATGCGATCTGCTTTCTATAAATTTGGGGTCTTCAACATAGTTTAAGTAGAATAGGTAAAAGCCAAGAGTGAAAGTAACCAGAAGGCTATCAGTAGTTTTGTTTTTACCAAAGCTCCTTATCAGTTCTATCCATGATACAATTATCATAATATTATTCACAATTGGAATAAAGAAAAGAAATATCCACCACCATGGGCGATTTATGATCTTTAAAAGTATGTGAATATTGTAAAATGGAATAATAGCAGAAATAGGTGAAAATCCTGCTTTTTTATATAGTTTCCAGGTTCCTGCAAAGTGAATTACATTTAGAACAAGAAAAGTAATTATCCAATAAGTTAAACTCATGATCTGTTTTTTGTTTTTTTTAAGGTTCGTTTATTTACTAACGATTGAATATTGATTTTGTTACTTCATTAAATAATAAAGTGTCACTCTTTTTATAAACCAAGAACATCTTTCATACTGAATACCCCTTCTTTGTCAACAAGCCATTCGGCAGCAACTACCGCACCCAAAGCAAAGCCTTTTCTGTTGTGGGCAGTATGTTTTATTTCTATGTCATCAATTTCCGAATTGTACGTTACGGTATGAGTTCCGGGAATGTTTTCAATACGTTTAGCAGTGATAGCTATCTCATTTTCTCCTGAATTATCAAGTTTCCAGCCTGTGAAGTCAGAATTTTCGATGATTCCTTCTGCCAGTGTAATTGCGGTTCCGCTTGGGGCATCAAGTTTTTTTGTATGGTGAATTTCTTCCATCTCAACCGAATAGTTATGGGGAGAGATCATCTTAGCCAGTTTTTTATTTAGCTCGAAGAATATATTTACTCCTAAACTGAAGTTAGAGGCATAAATAAAAGCACCTTTTTTTTCATTACAATAATCAACTATATCATCATAGTTGTGAAGCCATCCGGTAGTACCTGAAATTATAGGAATATTATTTTTGATTGCTTTTTTTATATTGTTAAATGCCGATTCAGGAACACTAAAATCAATTGCAACATCTGCTATGCTGATTTCTTCATCGCTAAATCCTTTGATTTCTGCTTTTAATACTATCTCGTGTCCCCGGCTAAGAGCAATTTTTTCAATTTCCTGCCCCATTCTGCCGTACCCCAGTAAGGCTATTTTCATTGTATGTAATTTTTTAAAGATCAAGGCTTAATCTTAAACCATAAGCATGTGGATCCTTGAAGTTTGTATTTTGAAATATGCTAGGTTCTACTCTAAGTGAAAGGTCATTGCTTATGTTAAAATTTATTAGGTGGGCATCGACGTAAGCATCGAGAATATTAAATGCGTAGATTCCTATCATAATTAAAATAGATAAATCTCTTTGGTTTCTGTAATGATCCATCCAGGCTATAAGCTGACTTTCCTGTGGTAATATGTTTTTATAGTCATCATCGCCGCCACTAAGTCTAATTCTATATGCTTCCAGGAATACATTATAATTTTCCTGATTCCAGTTAATGGCATATATTCCTCCTGCAAAAGCTGCAAAAACTAAAGGTACCTTCCAGTATTTTTCGTTATATATTTGTCCTAATCCCGGAAATACAGCAGAATACAGGGCAGCAGTAGACGGTACTTTTTGTAAAGTGTTTTCCTGAACCGAAACTCCATCAACATCAATAACCTTTACCGGTGCATTTTTTGTTAAATAGTTAATATTTGTTTTTGTGCTGTCGTTTTGAGCCAATAAATTGATTTGAAGTATGAATATAAATACTCCAATTATTGGAATGGATTTGATTGAAATCTTCAAACTGCGTTATTCAATTATTTTTTTGATTCTCTCAAAGTCTGCCTCAGAGTGGAAGTTTATTATTAACTTTCCTTTTCCGTTTTTAGAAACTTTAATATCCACCTTGTTACCAAAATGTTCCGAAAGATCTTTTGATGCATTTACATACGATTCAGCAAGAATAGATTTTTCTTTCTTTTCATTTTTTACAGGTAACTCACCGTTTTTATAACTTTTAACTAACTCTTCTACCTGACGAACAGAAAGACCGTCTTTTAAGATTAATTCATAGAATTCCAGCTGTACTTCTGTGTCTTCAATATTAATTAAAGCTCGTCCGTGTCCCATGCTGAGCATCCCGTCTCTCATCCCTGTTTGGATTATAGGGTCAAGTTTTAATAATCTTAAGTAGTTGGTAATTGTAGATCTCTTTTTTCCAACTCGTTCACTCATTTTCTCCTGAGTGAGTTCACATTCTTCAATAAGTCTCTGGTACGACAGGGCAACTTCAATAGCATCTAAATCCTGTCTCTGAATATTTTCGACCAATGCCATTTCGAGCATTTCCTGATCGTTTGCAATTCTTATAAAAGCAGGTACCTGAGTTAGTCCGGCTAATTTTGAGGCTCTAAAACGACGCTCACCTGAAACCAGTTGGTATTTGTTAAATCCAATTTTGCGAACAGTGATGGGTTGAATAACACCCAGTTCTTTAATCGAATCAGATAATTCTTTTAAAGCTTCTTCGTTGAAATAAGTTCTTGGCTGAAATGGGTTAACTTCAATGGAAGTAATTTCTATTTCTGCTATATTGCCAATTACTTTATCTGCATTTTTATCTTGTGCTGTGCTAACATCTGTTTTTGGATCTTTCAGTAAAGCTGAAAGGCCTCTGCCCATTGCCTGTTTTTTAGTTGCTTTTGCCATCTATATTAATTTATAACCTCCAAACTGTTTTTCTCAACAACTTCGTGTGCTAAGTTAAGATAATTTATGGCACCCTTGCTGGCAGCATCATATTTAATTATGCTTTCGCCATAACTTGGAGCCTCACTTAAACGAACATTTCTCTGGATGATTGTTTCAAAAACCATAGCTTCAAAATGAGCTTTTACTTCTTCAACAACCTGATTAGATAACCTTAATCTAGCATCGTACATAGTTAGTAAAAGTCCTTCTATGTCCAAGTCAGGGTTGTGTATGTTTTGAACGCTTTTTACTGTATTTAACAGTTTTCCCAATCCTTCAAGAGCAAAATATTCACATTGTATCGGAATAATTACAGAGTCGGCAGCAGTTAATGCATTCAATGTTATAAGTCCCAGTGAAGGTGCACAATCGATAATTATAAAATCGTAATCGTTTTTTACTTCCTCGAGAGCTACTTTTAACATTGACTCCCTGTTTGGCTTATCAACCAGTTCTATTTCGGTAGCCACCAAATCTAAATGAGCAGGCATAACATCCACATTTGGAGAGTCCGTTTCTAAAATAGCATCGCTGGCAGCTGCAGCGTGTTCCAGACATTGATATGTTCCTAATTCTATACTTTCTACATCCAGACCAAGAGCAGAGGTAGCGTTGGCCTGAGGGTCAGCATCAATTAATAGAATCTTTTTTTCCAGTACGCCTAAAGATGCAGCTAAATTAACTGAAGTGGTTGTTTTACCAACACCACCTTTTTGGTTGGCAATTGCAATTATTTTTCCCATTTACGTCGAATAATTTGAATAAGATTGTTGTCGAAAAAATATATCATAACCTCAATAAATTATTAGAGGAGTAATATGCTGACTAACGTTCTTAAAATGTGCGTAAAAATATAAATATTATTTAGCATTTATAACTCTTCAGCGATAGAATTATTAACATAAGAATATACTTTGTTAAAAGTACGAGAATACTTATCCGATATTTAATTGTTTTTAGTGGTTTAAGTGGATATTATCAAAAAAAAATAATAGTTTAACATTTTAACAGTGTTTATAACTTTTTAGATTAAGGGATCTCTAAAAACACCTTCGCATCAAAATTTTCAGAGGTCTCCTTAAAAACCAACTTCTCCCTCTTGTTCTCCGTTTTCTGAAGATTTTCTTTTTCTCGAAGATTTTTTCTTTGGAGCTTTTCCGAAGTTATAGGTAAATGTAATGTAAGCAACTCTGGATTCCCATTTTCGGTTCCCAATTTCTTCAAATCCCTGTCCGCTTGTATTGTATGTGAAGCTGTAGGAGTTGAAAACATCGCTAAGTCTAAAACCTAAAGTGGCTTTTTTGTTGAATAAGCTTTTTCTAACACCCAGTTCCATTCCATACATTGGGTCTATATATCCCTGTGGAATAATTCTTTTCCCTCTGTATCTTCCTGAAGCCTGTAAACTCAGTGTCGGTGTTATTTTAAAGGTGTTATTTAGTCTGGTGAACCAGTTAATTCCATTATTGCTGAAGTTAGGGTCATTTGTTTCAAGGTTGGTATAATACATGTTGAAACTACCGTTTATACTCCACCACGGGAATAGTTTTGACATTATTGAAGCCTCAAACCCCATTTCCTGTGCAGTTGCAATGTTGGAGTAAGTAGCAGTAGAAACCCCGTATTCGTCAACTAGTTTTATTCTGTTTATCTTGTCGCTTGTATGTCTGTAGAATACAGCAGTATTGAAAGATCCTCCTCTCCAGTATCTGTTGAAAGATAATTCTATTGAGTTTGTGAATTCCGGATTTAAGTAAGGGTTCCCCATCCAGATGTTTAAGGTGTCGGAATATCTTTTTGCCGGATTTAACTGGCGTGTTGATGGTCGTGAAACCCTTTTACTGTAACTAAGTCCTAATTCGTTTTGATCGCCAAGGCTTCTGGTTAGAAATGCGCTTGGGTAAAAGTTTGGGTAATTATTTTCATATGCATCTTCACCTTCCAGACGAGACTCTGTAAAAGCCTGTTCTACCCGCATTCCTGCCTGTAAAGCCCATTTATTCCATTTTTTACCATAATTTGTATATGCGGAATATATCTGCTCTTTAAAAAAGTAGTGGTCGGATCTTGAATCTATAGGATCATTATTCTCTTCATTAAAATATTTGTAATCAGAATCTATATTTCTAATATGTCCCTTTACACCGAATTCTAATTTGTATTTATCTGTATCTTTTACAAAGTCGGCCTGTAGAGTTGTTAAGTCGTCATCACCAATTGTAAGGTCTCTTTCGTCAATACTGTTCATTGATTCAAATAAACTGTTAGCATCCCTTTTAGAGTCAGTTCTGTATGCGTTTATTTCCAGATACGAACCTTTGCTGTAGTCATGTTTAAAGGTTAGATCATGACTTAGTGAATTGAAGCTTGCAACGCTTTCTGTGTAGCGTTCCTCCATTGGGTTTTCGTAAACAATATCCTGGAAGGAATTTCTGTCCGATTTTCTGATATTAGCGGTATAGCTAAGTGTGTTTTTATTGTTAAAAGAGTAGTCGATACCTGTTTTCAAAGTATTACTTTGTCTCTGTCGCTTATTATCACTTGTTTGTTCCAAAAGTTTCTCATTACCGTCGTATGATGTAATTCTGGAAAAGTCGCCTGAAGTTTCTCTTTCGTGGCTTCGGTACCCGTAATTGGCAAAAATATTCCATTTTCCTACATTGTAGTTTAGGTTTAAAGACCCATTGTACTTGTTGAATCCTGAAAATTCGTTTGCTGTACCTATTCCTCCTGTAGCACTTCCGTTAAAGCCTAATTTTTTATTTTTCTTAAGTATTATATTTAAAATCCCTGATATTCCGTCAGGATCATATTTTGCTGATGGATTTGTAATTATTTCCACCCTGTCTATGTTTTCTGCAGGGATTGTGGCTAAAAGTTCTTCGGAAGAAAGGTTTGTTGGTCTGCCGTCAACAAGGATTCTCACATTTTCATTCCCTCTAAGTGAAACATTTCCTTCTATATCAACATCTACAGAGGGTAAGCTACTCATTATATCCGTTGCTGAAGCTCCTGCAGTCAATAGATCTTTACCAATATTAACTACTTTTTTATCGATCTTATTTTCTACATAAGTCCGTTCTGATGTTACGGTAACATTTTCCAGAACATCAACATCAGGTTGTAGAGCTAATTTTCCTAAATCTATGTTGTTGTTTTTACGGTTTACATGAATTTCTTTGGAAGTATAGGCTTCATAACCAATAAAATCAATTTTTAGAATATATTTTCCGGGCTTTATATTGTCGAAATTAAAAAATCCACTATTATCGGTTAAATTTCCTGCTACAATTTCATTAGTTTTCTTGCTCTGTAATGATACTGAGGCAAATTCTACATTATTTCCTGTTTCATTATCGATGACAGTTCCCTTAATAGTCCCGCTTTTTGGGGGATTATTTATAGGGTCATTATCAGATTCGGCTGCAAACGAATTTGTAAGAGTGAAAAGTAAAAATACAATTGAAAATAGTATTCGGTTCATGAGTCATTATTTTGATGCAAAAATAGGAAAAACAGGAATAGAGATGCTATATATTAATACATCTCCCGGTTTTTTAACTAAGCTTAACACTTCTGTTAAGAAAACTATAAAATACTGTAATCCGGATTATTATATAGTTTAAGTGTTTAATGTGTTGTTTGTCAGTTCTTTAGTGTTTTAAAAGGTGTTAGATGTACATTTGTATTGTCTATTTTAGGAAACAAGCTTTATAAGTATCAAAAGTTACTCAAAGTAGATGTTTGCTTTATAATTTTGCATTTTAAATTTTGAAAATAATTACATAATATGTTACATAAGCTAGAATTAGAAAAAGATTACAATGAATTTCTTGAGGCTAACGAATTTGTAGGTGTTTATTACAGTTCTCACAAATGTGGGGTTTGTAATACAATGAAGCCACAGGTAGCAGGGGTATTTAACAGTAATAGTGTAAAGCTTGCTGAGATAGTAGTTAATGAGCATAGAGAATTAGCTGCTCAACAATTGATAATGACTTCTCCAACAGTTGTTTTTTATGAAAATGGAAAAGAATTATTCAGAGAAAGCGGTTTTGTTGATTTGCAAAAAATAAACAGGAATTTGGGGATGATTACAGCTTAAGGCAGTTTTATTCTTAGTTATATTTATGGCGGTTGCTCTTGTTCAGGGTAACCGTTTTTTTTATTCATTTTGTAAATGCATCTACCCAATCCTGTACCGCAAAAGGCATAAAATATATACGCTCCTGATTATGGAATTTGTATTTTATGCTCATGTTATAGTCTTTTTCTATTAATAAATATAATATCGTTCTCTGTTTTGGCACGGATTACAAATCCGCGTTAGCGAGGGGTTCATTGGGAGATACTGATACTGTTATTTAATAAATGATTATGCCTGATTACAAATGATACAATCCAATTTTGAATATCGTTTTTTTGGACATCGGTAGCACCTATAAAACCGTGATTTACATTTTCCAGTATCCGTAATTCATGTTCAATGTTGAGGCTGTCAAGTTTTCTTTTTAGTGTTTTACTTTGATCTAACGGTACTACCTGATCTGCATTACCGTGAATCATAAGAACCGGAGCTTCACCTTTATCAAGATAGCATAGAGGTGAAAATTTATCGGAAAATTCTTTTGCTCTCGATGAATCCTTTTTTGGGTCAAATCCGAAAATAAGTTTAGCAACATCCAGCTTATCGTGTAGTATTGGAGGAAGCTTTTCTAAATAAGCATTAATAGTGTCTGAAGTAGCTGAATTATACAGATCGTTGAGCTCACTTGGCCCGTATACATCTATGATAAAGTCAAAATTATTATTCTCGTAATTGAGGCCAAAATCTGAAGGCGATGTAAATGCCATCATCATGGCGATATGTCCGCCTGCTGATTCACCCATTATACCTATATGATTCATTTGAATATTAAGACTATCTGAATGTTGTTTCACCCACTCAAGAGCATCGTAACCGTCAATAATACAATCGGGAAAAGGGGAATGTTCATCTTCTGCAAGTGTATATTCCGGACTGATGATAGTATAGCCGGTATTTCTGAGTTTGTTAAATGCTACATTGAATCGGTTGTTATTAACTGTTTCTTTACGCCCGGTGATCCATGCTCCACCGTGAAGAAACAATAGTACCGGAGATTTTTCAAATACCGTTTGCGTAGGGAAATAAATGTCTAAAGTCCTGTCCTTTTTAAATTCAATGTTATATGCAATTTTTCCATGAATTATAGGAGCATCGTTTGAATAAATAAAATATGTTAAAGCAAGTATTGGTAAGAATACTATCAGTAGTATTTTTAATATCCATCTTGTTCTTATTCTTTTTCCGACCATTGTTTTTTACTAAATACTTTTTATTAATTAAGGACTAACACGTCTATAATTTTTTGTGTTTGATTTGGCAGTTTTGTTATTATTAACAGTTTTAATTTTAGTTGTATCAGGGTCATCACTCAGATATATGTGATCCTTTTCCGTAGAGTTTATTACAAGAACTTTTTCGTAATGACCCGGTAAGTCAATCTGATCAGCATCTTTCCATTCACCTTTGCCTAAAACAGCAATTTTTTCACCTTTCTCTAAGATACCTTCTTTATACCGAATGGCTTTATTAAGTCCAAGAAATCCTTCACTTTCATATCCGTGTTTATTTAAATACTTCTCAAGAATTGCATTAGCATCGTTTAAGAAGCCTGAAGAATACTCTTTATCCTGAATAATATAACTTTTTAATTTACTGTCATTGATAAAAGCACACTTTTCACCATCCCGTATTACAAATTTATTTGATATCTCTTCCTCAATTATTGTTTTCCAGTATGAATTTTTACCGGATGAAACTTTTTGTTCTATATGAACATAGTAATATGAGCACTCCCGATTAGATAGGGGAGCAATGAGAGGCTGATCAACAAATTCAATATTGCCTGTAAATTTTGCTGTCTCCCCATTTTTAAAATCAGATATTTTTTTTTGAACAGCATTTTTTAATCTTCTCTTTATTCTGGCTTTTTTACTAAAGAAAAATTTTAATAAAAAAATTACAAGAAATATTATAGCTATAAATATGAAAAAATTAGAATCATTCATCATTTATTAATTGATTTGAAGAGTTACTGATAGATACACTGATTGTTATTAATTAAGACTAATACTATATTTTAGATAGTCATTTATTTAATTTATTGTTTCCAGTTTATTTTAATAGCAGTTATAAGCTTGGATTCGGATTTTATGTCGTATAAAATTTGAAAACCGGTCTTTTCGTAAAAACCGATAGGTGATTTATATTTTTCGCCGTTTATTTTTTCTAAATCGTTTGATGTAATCACCCAACCGTTTAATGTCTCATTTGAGGCTTTTCCCAGTTCCATTAATTTTACTCCATATCCTTTTCCTTGAATATCGGAATCAATAATCATTGCATACCATCTTTCTTTATCTCTAAAGAAGTCGAAAAACCATCCCTTAATTTCTTTTTCATCGTTTTCTAAAATAATATGGTGTTGGTCTGATAAATTAGAAAGATAACTTTCAAGACTTTCAATTGATTCTTGATTTATCACTATTGGATACTCTTTATTCCATAATTCTCTAATTTGAATTATTTGAGCTTTTGTTAATGAATTTGTTTTATGAATTTTCAGTCGTGTTGCCAAAGTTCTATTATGTTTCTTTATAATTACTTTAAGATAATTTTCTAATATATATATGATAGACTTCTCCCTTTTCCTTTTGCGTAAGTTCTTACTTTTTCTATTAGGCTATGTTCTATTGTTAAGGTTAATTTTGTTCATGATACGTGTTAAATTGATCATGAAAGTACGTGGTTAGACCTGCTTGCCACTAATTCCGCTGTATATACAACAAACATAATCTTATTCCGTAAATTAACAGAATAAGATTATGCTTAAATATTTATTATCTTTCAATAAAACAGTATCGTTTTATTTTTTACTTTGTATGAGTCCACCTGTGGATGGAGTAGAGTTATTTTTTCTTTCTAAAAAGTAAAAGTCCGATGAAGGTAATCATCCCGTTAAAGATCAATAATTCAAATCCAAAATTATAACCAAACCATTCATAAGAATTATCTTTAACTATATAACTTATTATTGGTGCTGCTATGGCTACATAAGGGATAAATTTGTCGTTGACCTTAATTTTTGTAAATAATCCAAAAGTGTAAATTCCCAGTAAAGGTCCGTAGGTATAACCGGCAAAAATGAAGAGTTCTTTAATTACGCTTTCTTCAATTACATAACCGAAAAGTATTATCACTGCCATTAGAATTAGTGACATTGAAATGTGAACTGCTTTTCTTGTTTTCACTGCTTTTTTCGCTTCCATTTTTTCTACTTCCAAAATATCTACACTAAAAGATGTAGTTAGCGATGTTAAGGCGCTGTCGGCGCTTGAGTAAGCAGCAGCAATTAATCCCAAAACAAAGAAAGTAGCTGCAACAGGTCCGAGGTTTGTTTGTGTCGCAATTACGGGGAACAGGTCATCGCCGTGTGCATCTATACCGTTTATATTTGCGTATTCAATTAACAGTACTCCAACCGCCAGGAAAAAGAAATTTACAAAAACCAGTGATATACTCATCCAAAACATGTTTTTCTGAGAGTCCTTAACCGTTTTTACACTGAGGTTTTTTTGCATCATGTCCTGGTCCAGTCCGGTCATGACAATTGCAATAAAGGCTCCGGATAAAAATTGTTTCCAGAAATAATCGGGCGAAGATGTGTCCTCGAAAAAGAAGGTTTTGGAATAGCCATTTTCGAATATATGATCAAAGAAGTCGGTATATGGAATTTCCATTTTATCCATGATTAGCATAATAACAACAAATACAGCTGCTAACATGAAAAAGGTTTGGAGTGTGTCGGTCCAAATAATTGTTTTTATTCCCGATTTAAATGTGTAAAGTAATATTAGTACTATGGTTAATGCTACAGTTACAAAGAATGGTACGCCTATATGATCGAAAATTAAAAGTTGTAAAACATTTGCTACCAAAAACAATCGGAAAGCCGCTCCGATAACTTTTGAAATTAAAAATAGCCATGCTCCTGTTTTATACGATTTTTTACCAAAACGATCGCCCAGATATTCATATATCGAAATTAAATTCATTCGGTAATATAGCGGCAGCAATACCAAAATGATTACCATGTATCCGAAGAAATATCCGATTACCATTTGTAGATAACTGAATTGTGATGCTTCTACCCATCCCGGAACAGAAATAAAGGTGACACCTGAAAGTGATGCCCCAATCATTCCAAAAGCAACCACATACCATGGTGATTGTTTGTTGCCTGTAAAAAAGGCATCGTTGTTTTCTTTTCTACTTGTTAAGTACGAAATTCCTATAAGTACAGCAAAATATGATACTATTAGTAAAGAAATATTTAATGGATTCATTAGGTGTTAATTAGGTGAGTTTTTAATTAGTTTATTAATTTGTGAATGCATATTCAATTATATTACAGCCCATTTTTAGAGCTTGAAGTCGTAGTTCTTGAGGGTCGTTATGTACATTTTTGTCTTCCCATCCGTCTCCCAAATCACTTTCGTAGGTATATAACAGGACTATTCTGTTTTTAAGAGTAATAGCAAAAGCCTGTGGAGGCTTATTATCATGTTCGTGAATTTTTGGCAGCCCGTTTGGAAAGTTAAATGGCTGTCTGAATATCTGGTGGGAGGCAGGTAGCTCTCTTAATTTTGTATTTGAAAATATCTTTTTGATTTCTTCAACAATATACCTGTTCATTCCGTAATTGTCATCTATGTGGATAAACCCACCGTTAGACAGATATTTTCTGAGTCTTTCAATTTGAATGTCATTAAAAGTTACATTTCCGTGACCGGTCATATGAATAAAAGGATAGTTGAAGATGTTATCGCTGTTAATATCAACTATGTCATACGGTTTGCTAATATTGGTTTTAATATTCTCATTGGCAAATTCGATTAAATTGCTGAGAGAACTCGGATTGGCATACCAGTCGCCCCCTCCGTCGTATTTGAGTTTAGCAATTTTAACCTGCGAAAATGAGTTTGCAGATAAAACTAATAGAGAAAATATTAACAATAATCTATTCATTTGCAAAAGCGATTGAATGAACGGCAACCAAAGCAGCCGTTTCGGTTCTCAGTCTGAAATTTCCAAGTGTTACCGGTGTAAAACCTTTTGAAATTGCAATATCAACTTCTTCAGGGCTAAAATCTCCTTCCGGACCAATCAGAATCAAATATTTTCTACCCGGTTTTATTTCGTTTTTAAGTGATTTTCGGTCATCATCTACTAAGTGAGCAATATATTTGTCGGAATTAAATTCATTTTTTAAGAAATCCCTTAGCTTTATGCTATTGTTTATTTTAGGAATATATGCTTTTAGAGACTGTTTAACTGCCGATAAAATTACTTTGTTAAAGCGTTCAATTTTCACAACTTTTCTTTCGGAACGATCTCCGATAATTGGCGTAATTTCGTCAATTCCAATTTCGGTAGCTTTTTCTAAAAACCATTCGTATCTGTCGTTATTTTTTGTTGGGGCTACTGCTATATGGACGTAATAATCGCGTTTTTCATGATTAGATTTAACTTCCAGAATTTTAACCTCACAAGCTTTTTGATTTGCATTTGAAATTTCGGCAGTTAGTAAATTGCCATTGCCATCTGTGAGGTGGATAGTTTCACCTTCTTTAAGTCTGAGAACCCGGACAATATGTTTGCTTTCTTCTTTGTTGAGAATAACAATTTCGCTGTTTATGTCTATGTCGGGAGTGAAAAAAAGTTGCATATTCAATCTGGTCTGACTCTGTTGTTTGATGAAAATTAAAAAGATTTTTTTGCTCTGTCCATGCTTCGTTTAGCATCCTGCGCTTTTAAATCCTGACGCTTGTCATGCATTTTTTTACCTTTTGCTAAGGCTATATTTAATTTTGCATGTCCGTTCTCATTAATAAAAAGCTTTGTTGGGATAATAGATAAACCTTTGTCCTTTATTTTGTTTTGAAGTCTTTTTAATTCTCTTTTGTTTAATAGTAATTTTCTATCTCTTTTAGGAGCATGATTGTAGATGTTTCCATGTGAATATTCATCAACATTCATATTTATAACATAAAGCTCATCTTCTTTAAACTGACAAAAGCTTTCGGCAATACGAGCTTTACCTTCTCTGATAGATTTTATTTCTGTTCCTTTTAAGACTAAACCTGCAGTGAATCGTTCTAAAAATTCATATTCAAATTTAGCTTTTTTGTTAAGGATGTTTACTGATTTTTGCATGAGGCAAATGTAATGTTTATTTGGAATATCTTATATGTTATTCACTGGCGAAGTATATGTTTTGTGAAGAAGACTCTGCATCGATATAAGATTTAAGTGCAAAGTTATTTGAAGTAAATGCCAAATCGTTCCAGGGGATGTTATCTAAGTCGAAAAATTCTATTTCTGTACTTTCAACTGTGGTATTGTTTTTATCGCTTTCAAGTTTGGCCAAATAAAAAATGTAGAGATGATTTGAATTTGCCTGAAACATAGTGTGAAGAATCAGCTCAGAAATTTCTGCTCCCGTTTCTTCTATTGTTTCTCTTCGGGCACCATGTTCAATACTCTCATTTACTTCCAAAAAACCGGCTGGGAGATTCCATTTTCCAATTTGAGGTTCAATTCCTCTTTTTGCAAGAAGAATTTTGTTGTTGAAAACAGGAATTGTACCAACAACAATCCTCGGATTTTCATAGAATACAGAGTTACAATTTGAACACACATTTCTCAGGCGGTGATCGTCTTGTGGTATTTCGTGTTTTATGTCGTTGCTTCCGCACTTACTGCAATATTTCATTTTAATTTGTCAGTTTAGTTTTTAGGCTATAAATATAGGGTAAATTAAAGTTCAAACCGACGGCCGAAGGGTTCAAGGCCTGCAACGCTTTGCGTGGTTCAAGGGAGTATTTAGTGTTTTTGTATGGATTGTACTCGAGACTGAAGTATAGTATGTTCTGAGGAGGCGCATAGTTGTGGTTCTTTACAACTTTATCAGTTCGGGGACCAAAGGGAGCACCGGAAACAAAAAAAGCCAGCAAATTATTTGCTGGCTTTTTATAAGGGTGAAAGACCGGTCTCGAACCGGCGACCTCCGGAACCACAATCCGGCGCTCTAACCAACTGAGCTACAATCACCATTTTTATGATTCTGAATTAATGTCAGAATCTGGGTCAATATGTATGTTTAAAGAACTTAGGGTGAAAGACCGGTCTCGAACCGGCGACCTCCGGAACCACAATCCGGCGCTCTAACCAACTGAGCTACAATCACCATTTGTTTAGCGGATGCAAATGTAGTTTAATCCCACTTATCTGCCAAATAAAATTATTGATTTTTTATCCTGTTTGTATAAGGTATTTTTCGATACTTTAATTACCTGAAATTTAAGATGTTTTGTCTTTTGAATTTGATTAAGTCTTAATGTTTAACATTATTTTAAGTAAAATGAATTCATATTAGCGTTAATTTTATCTCGCCAAAAATCACTCTTATTATAAGTACATATGCGTCAAATACTGATTATATTTATATTGTTTTACTCTTCTGTTATTTTAGCTAATGATAATCAGGCTAAGGATAAGAAAATTCTAATTACCTCCAGGATTGATGCTCCTCCTTCAATTGATGGTAAATTAGATGAAAGTATTTGGGAGCAGTCAGATAAAGCATCTAATTTTTTAATGAGAGATCCCGGTGACGGGACTCCTGAGCGTCAATCGCAACGCTCAGTTGTATACGTTTTATATGATGATGCTGCGATTTATATCGGGGCAAAGCTTTATGATGCCGAACCGGATAAAATTCTTAAGGAACTGGGAGAACGTGATGATTATCTAAGAAATACTGATTATTTTAATGTGTCAATAAATCCTTATAATGATGGACAGCAGGTCTTTAATTTTGTGGTTTTAGCTTCTGGAGTGCAGCTGGATTATAAATATTTGTCCGGTGAATATGATGGAAGCTGGAATGCAGTCTGGGACAGTGAAGTAGTAATTGATGAAAATGGCTGGACAGTTGAAGTGAAAATTCCATATTCTGAGTTGCGATTTCCTGAAAAGGACGAACAGGTATGGGGATTGAACTTTTATAGATCTATAAAAAGGTTAAATGAAGAGTATAGCTGGAATTATATAGATAAATCGGTTGGAGATTTTGCTCAGCATTATGGTGAGTTGCACGGGATAAAAAATATAGTACCTCCAACAAGGTTGAGTTTTATGCCCTATGTTTCGGGGTATGTAGACGATAATAACGGAAAGGCAAATTTCAGTTATAATGCCGGGATGGATTTAAAATACGGGATAAATGAGAGTTTCACTTTAGATATGACCCTAATTCCGGATTTTGGACAAACAACTTATGATGAACAAATTTTAAACCTTAGCCCCTTTGAGGTAATGTATGGTGAAAACAGGCAGTTTTTTAATGAGGGAACTGAGTTGTTCGGAAAAGGAAATCTGTTTTATTCCAGAAGGATTGGCGGAGTTCCAACTAAATATTATGAAGTGGAAGATGAAATCAACTTAGATGAAAAAGAAATACTAACTAACCCTGCCAAAACACCACTTCTCAATGCAACAAAAGTTTCCGGAAGAACAAAAGGAGGTTTGGGAATAGGTGTATTTAATGCCATAACTAATAAGTCGATTGCTAAAATCAGGGATTTAGAATCAGGGAATATTGAAGAAATAGAAACTGAACCTCTGGCAAATTATAATGTATTTGTTCTGGATCAGCGGTTTAACGGTAATTCCTCTGTATCGTTTATCAATACCAATGTTATGCGTAGTGGTGAGTTCAGAGATGCAAATGTTAGTGGATTGTTGTTTGATATTTCCAATAAAGCAAACTCTTATAAAGTTTTTGGACAAGGAAAATTCAGTTATATAAAACCATTACCCGATAGTACAAAACAGGGGTTTCAAACCCAGTTAGGATTCGCAAAGACGAAAGGTAAGTTTAGATTTGATCACGCCACCAGACTAACCAGTGAAAATTACGACAATACAGATTTGGGATATATGCGATACAGTAATATTTGGGAGATAGACACCGATATTTCTTATCAAATCTTTGAACCAACTGACAGGTTTAATTCTTATAGATTGAATTTTGGAATATATCACGACAGACAGTTTGATCCTGATCATTTTATAAAGGTTGATCTGGCTTTAAGTGCAAGATTTACAACTTTAAAATTCTTTTCCTTTGGAGGACATATAAGGGTTTCTCCGGTCGATAAATATGATTTTTATGAACCAAGAGCCGAAGACCGTTTTTTAATTATACCACCAAATATTCAGGTAATTTCGTGGATTTCTACCGATAGCAGGAAAAAAATTGCAATAGAGACTGTTGTAGGGGTTGGTCATACACCTGAATGGGATAAGAACTGGATATTTATGGAAGTTGAATCAAGGTACAGAGTGAATGACAGGTTTGCTTTGGAATTAGGATTGAACCGTTTTCTTGTTAAAAATGATATAGGTTGGGTAGATGAACTAGGTAATGATGATATTGTTATGGGGATAAGAGATCAAAAGAATTTGGTGACTTCTTTAGGGAGTGCATTTACCTTTAATAATAAAATGTCTATGGGGTTGAGTTTCAGGCATTATTGGGCTGATATTGAGTATAGTGGGTTTAGTTTGCTTAACAATGATGGAAGATTGTCTGATGTTGATTACGATGTAAATCACGATACTACATTTAACTCCTGGAATGTTGATTTAAGTTACTCATGGTGGTTTGCTCCGGGAAGTCAGGTTACTGTTTTGTATAGGAATTCTTTATTGTCGGATAATGAAGTATCCGGATTAAACTATTTGGAGAACATTGAAAGGATGTTCGAAGATTCTCCGCAGAATGTGCTGTCTGTTAAATTAGTATATTACCTCGATTATAATGTAATTAAAAATATCTTTTAAACAGACTGTTTTCATTGTTATTTTTGATCAATAATCATCAAAATGTTACATCTCTTCTTTTGGAAGTACCTAATATATTGTTAGAGAATTTTGCTTGGTTGTTGTGTAGTGTGCATGTTTTCAGGTTGTTGCATTGTATGGTTTCGTTTTTTTAACGTTTCGTTAAGTTAAATCAGTCTAAATAAATATTATCTTCGTGTCGCTGACAAAATCTTATTATTTGACTATATGCGATCGAGGATTTTAATACTTATTATGTTCAATACTTTTGTTGTATTTGGTAATTCTGACCCTGCAAAGAAGATGAAGATATTAAAAACAACAAGAGTTGAAATCCCACCTTCAATTGATGGAAAACTGGGCGAAAGTGTATGGCAACAGTCCGAAAAAGCTTCTAATTTTGTAATGTTCACTCCCGAAGACGGAACTCCCGAAAGAGAGGCTCAACTTTCGGTTGTTTATGTATTGTATGATGATGAAGCTTTATATGTTGGAGCGAGATTATATGATGATAACCCGGACGAAATACCAAAGGAACTTGGTGACCGTGATGATTATTTTGATAGAAATACAGATTTTTTTGCTGTAAACATAAATCCTTACAACGACGGTCAACAAAATTTTAATTTCATAGTAACGGCTGCCGGAGTTCAGGGTGATGATAAATGGATTTTGGGTGCGCCCGGACCTGACATAACATGGAATGCTGTTTGGGATAGCAGTGTGGCTATTGACGAAGAGGGGTGGACAGTTGAAATAAAAATACCATACTCGGAGCTGCGATTTCCCGATGGGGAGAAACAGGTTTGGGGACTGAATTTCTTCAGGATGAAAAAAAAACATGGAGAGTTTTATTCCTGGAGCTATGTTGACAGAGCAGTTGGAGAATGGTTACAACACAATGGCGAATTGCACGGAATTCAGGATATAGAACCTCCAACCAGATTGAGTTTTATGCCATATATCTCCGGCTATGTTGATGATTCTGAAGGTGAATCTAATTTCAGTTATAGTTTAGGAATGGATCTTAAATATGGGATAAACGAAAGTTTTACCCTGGATATGACTCTGATTCCTGATTTTGGACAAACAACTTTCGATGAACTTGTATTAAATCTGGGGCCTTTTGAGGTTAGATACGATGAAAACAGACAGTTTTTTACCGAGGGAACTGAGTTGTTTGGGAAGGGGAATCTGTTTTATTCCAGAAGGATTGGGGGAATACCCTCAAAATATTACAATGTGGAAAATGATACAGATCCGGATGCAAAAGAAGTTTTATCAAACCCTTCAAAAACACCACTTTTGAACGCAACAAAAGTTTCCGGAAGAACTAAAGGTGGTTTGGGTATTGGTGTATTTAATGCTGTTACCAATAAAACAGTTGCGAAAATCAAAGATTTGGAGTCAGGAGAGACAAAGAAAGTTGTTACGGAACCTATTGCAAATTATAATGTGTTTGTGCTGGATAAACGTTTCAATAGTAATTCGTCTGTGTCGCTGGTTAATACAAATGTGACACGCAGCGGAGAATTCAGGGATGCAAATGTAACAGGTTTGTTATTCGATCTGGCGAACAAAGCAAACTCTTATAAAATTTTTGGAGAAGGAAAGTACAGTCATATCGTTCCGGAGCCCGACAGTATTAAGGGAGGGTTTCAGTCTTCATTGGGCTTTGCCAAAACAAAGGGTAAGTTCAGGTTTAATCACGTTACAAGGCTCACTGATGAAAATTACGATATAACGGATTTGGGTTTTATGACATATAGAAATATATGGGAGATTGATACTGAATTTTCATATGAGATTTTTGAGCCGGTTAAGAATTTTAATAATTACCGATTTAGCTTAGGTGTACATCACGACAGGCAGTTTGCTCCCGATCATTTTATAAAACTCGAGATGTTACTTCGAGTAAATGCCCAGACCAGAGGTTTTTTTTCTTTCGGTGGTGGTATTTGGACCTCCGTTCTCGATAAATATGATTTTTATGAGCCGAGAGTCAAGGGTAGGTATTTGTTAATTCCTCCAGCGTATAACATTTATGGTTGGATTGAAACCGATGGGCGAAAGAAGTTTGCTATAGGTTCATTTATGGGAGGCGGGCAAAACAGATTTTGGGATAAAAGTTGGTTCTTTTTTGGGGTTAGTCCGAGGTTTAGATTTAATGATAAGCTTAGCCTGGAGATGGAAATATTCCGGGAAACTGCAAAAAATGATGTCGGATGGGTGAATGAGCTCGATAACAGCGATATAATAATGGGGATAAGGGATAAAAGAAATTTAACCGTTTCTCTGGGAGGAACCTTTACTTTCAACAATAAAATGTCGATGAGTCTTAAATTCAGACATTATTGGGATAATCTTAAATACAATGATTTTAAGAAGCTAACCGATAATGGAGGTTTGTCTGATATTGATTACGATGAAAACCATGATACAACTTTTAACTCCTGGAATGTAGACCTGAGTTATTCATGGTGGTTTGCTCCGGGAAGTCAGGTGTCTGTATTGTATAGAAACTCATTATTGTCAAGTCTTGATATGTCCGGATTTAGCTATTTTGAAAACTTCGAAAATATGTTCCATGACCATCCACAAAATGTACTGTCAGTTAAACTTGTTTACTATTTAGACTACAATAGTATAAAGAATATATTCTAGTTTCATCCGGGATTGTTATTACTTTGAATTTATTGAATTATTGTATATTTGCATGCTATTTTAATTCAATTTACATGAATAAGATTCTTTTAATTACAGCCTTATTAACCCAATTTGTATTCGGGTATTCCCAGAACAATATCAATGAATTTGACAATAATGGCAAACGTCATGGTGAATGGGCAAAAAAATATGATAATTCGGAACAGATCAGGTTTTCCGGTCAGTTTAATCATGGAATAGAAGTTGGTGTTTTTAATTTCTACAGTAAGAGTGGTCTCTTAATTGCTGTGAAGTCATACAAATCCAATACCGGTATTTGTAATGCAAAACTATATAATTCGAATAAACAGATAACTGCCGAAGGTGACTTTGACGGGAAGGAAAAAGTAGGATTGTGGAAATATTACAGTGCTGATGGTTATTTGCTGATGACTGAAAATTATAAACAGGGAAAACTTGAGGGTAAGAAAAGCACTTTTTTTAAAGATGGATCCCTGGCGGAAGTTGAAAATTTTAAGAATAACTTGTCCCATGGTAAGTTTATGAGATTTACCGCTGATGGAAATAAAACTGCAGAGCTAAATTATGAATATGGTCTTTTACAGGGTGAAGGAAAATACTTTAATGTGGATGGTAAGATAGTTATGTCGGGAAATTATAAAGATGATAAGAAAGTTGGAGAGTGGAAGCACTATGAAAATGGTAAAGTAATTAGGACAGAATATTTTGATTAGCGGAAAGATAAAAGGTAATATTATGCAAAAGAAAGTGGTTGTAGGACTTTCCGGAGGAGTTGATTCCAGTGTGGCCGCCTATGTTTTAAAAAAGCAGGGCTATGATGTGATAGGTGTATTTATGATAAACTGGCATGATACGTCTGTTACAATTTCTGATGAATGTCCATGGTTAGAAGATTCTAATGATGCAATGATGGTTGCCGATAAATTGGGTATACCTTTTCAGGTAGTGGATTTGAGCGAAAAATACCATGATAAGGTGGTTGATTATATGTTTAGCGAATACGAAAAAGGTAGAACTCCAAACCCTGACGTACTTTGTAACAGGGAAATCAAATTTGCTGAGTTTATGGATGTCGCTATGGATTTAGGAGCAGATTATGTTGCTACCGGCCACTATGCCCGAAAAGAAGAAGAAGTTATCAACGGAGAAAAGGTTTATAGGTTGATGGCCGGAAAAGATAATAATAAAGACCAGTCATATTTTCTTTGTCAATTATCCGGAGAACAGTTGGCCAAATCTCTTTTTCCAATTGGAGAAATGACAAAGCCTGAGGTTAGGGAAATTGCAAAAGAACTTGATTTAATTACTGCGGATAAAAAGGACTCACAGGGAATTTGTTTTGTAGGTAAAGTGAAATTGCCCGATTTCCTTAAACAGCAACTAAAACCCAAAGAAGGAAATATAGTTGAGATTTTGCGTGATAGCAAGGTTTATTCTTCCGATAAAAATAGTTTTAAGGATAAAGAAGAAGAGCTTAAGTTTTTAGCTACAAGATATATTTATAAAGAAGAAGATGGTGAAGTTGTAGGAAAACATCAGGGGGCACATTTTTTTACCAAGGGACAAAGAAAAGGTCTTGGTGTTGGGGGTAAAGTAGAACCGCTTTTTGTTATTGAAACTGATGTTGTAAGTAATACTGTATATACCGGACAAGGACATTCTCATCCCGGCTTATTGCGTAAGGCACTTTTTATATCAAACGATGAATTACACTGGGTAAGAGAAGATCTTAGGTTAAAACAGAGAGAAACTCTTGAGGTTGAGGCGCGAATCAGATACAGACAACCCCTTCAAAAAGCCAGGTTATATAAAGTAGAAAGTGGATTGTATATCGAATTTGATCAATTTCAGTCAGCTATTTCCGAGGGGCAGTTTGCCGCCTGGTATCTAGGAGAAGAATTGATTGGATCAGGTGTAATTAGTTAGTTTCTTTCATAGGTGCAAATAATAATATATATATATTAACTTTTTGGATACCTTTTGTGTAATTCTCAAATTTGTTACATCATGCAAATAATTTTATTACTTTTGCGCTAATGAATTTTACAGCCACTGACATAGCAGGAATCCTCCATGGGGAAATTGAAGGAAATCCGGAAGTAACAGTCAATAATTTAGCAAAAATAGAGGAGGGGAAACCCGGAACTCTTACGTTTTTGTCTAATCCCAGGTATACTCCTTATATATATTCTACAAATTCATCTATAGTAATTGTAGAAAAGAATTTCAAGGCAGAAAAAGAAGTAAATGCAACATTGATTCGCGTTGATGATCCTTATAAGTCATTTTCTACTTTATTGGAGTTTTATAACCAGGTAAAGCAAAATAAATCGGGAATAGAGAGCCCGGTATTTATATCAGATTCTGCTAAATTTGGAGAAGATTCTTATATAGGCGCTTTTTCGCATATAGGAAATAATGTTGTAATTGGAGATAATGTAAAAATATATCCTAATGTGTCTATTGGGGATAACACAGTGATAGGGGATAATTCTATATTATTTTCAGGTGTGAAAATTTATTCTGAAACGGAAATAGGAAATAATTGTACAATACATTCAGGTACGGTAATTGGTTCTGATGGTTTTGGTTTTGCACCTAGCTCGGGAAGTGAATATTCAAAAATTCCCCAGATAGGGAATGTTATCATTGAAGACTATGTAGAAATTGGGGCTGCATCAACAATTGATAGGGCAACATTAGGTTCTACAATCATCAGAAAAGGAGTTAAGTTGGATAATCAAATACAAATAGCTCACAATGTTGAGATTGGCCAAAATACAGTAATCGCAGCGCAGACAGGAATTGCGGGTTCTTCAAAAATTGGAGAAAACTGTATGATTGGTGGTCAGGTTGGTATTGTCGGGCATATTACGATTGGTAACAACGTGAAAATAGCAGCTCAATCCGGTATTAATTCAAGTATTGAGGATAATATTACCATACAGGGATCGCCGGCCATGCCAATAAACGATTTTTATAAATCGTACGTTTATTTCAGAAAGTTTCCTGAAATAGTAACGAGACTAAGTAAATTAGAAAGCAAGCAATTAAATAATATAGAGAATTAACCAATAATTATGAGTCAGAAGCAGAAGACTTTGAAAGCACCAGTGTCTCTTACTGGGGTGGGTCTCCATACGGGAACCATGGTGACAATGACCTTTAATCCTGCTCCCGAAAATCACGGATTCAAATTTATGAGAACTGATTTGGAGGGAAGTCCTATAATTGAAGCAGATGCAAATTATGTGACGAATACGCAGAGAGGTACTGTACTAGAGAAAAAAGGAGTAAAAGTATATACAACGGAGCACGTTTTAGCAGCATTGGTTGGATTAGATCTAGATAATGTTTTGATTGAAATGGATGGCCCTGAACCTCCAATAAAAGATGGTTCATCAATCCAGTTTATTGAGGCAGTTGAAACAGTAGGTGTCAAAGAACAAGATGCAGAACGTGAATATTTTGAAATTAAGGAAGTTGTTTCTTATACTGATCCTACCACCGGAAGTGAAATAATAGCAATGCCTTCTGATGATTTTTCCATTACAACCATGGTTGATTTTGGAACTAAAGTACTTGGAACTCAAAATGCAACTTTAAATAGTCTCTCAAGTTTTAGAGATGAAATTGCAAATTCAAGAACTTTCTCTTTTTTACACGAACTGGAAATGTTGTTAGATAGTGGACTAATTAAGGGAGGGGACCTTAATAATGCTATTATTTATGTAGATAAGGAGATTTCGGAAGATACTTTGAATAAGCTTAAAAAAGTATTTAATAAGGAAAATGTCACTGTAAACCCAAATGGTATACTTGATAACCTGACTTTACATTATCCAAATGAGGCTGCCAGACACAAGTTGTTAGATGTTGTTGGTGATTTAACTCTTGTTGGAAAAAGAATTAAAGGAAAGATTATTGCTAATAAACCGGGGCACTTTGTCAATACACAGTTTGCCAAAAAATTAGCAAAGATTATTAAGATCGAAAAACGAAATAAAATTCCAAAATTCGATCTTAATGCCGAGCCTTTGATGGATGTTACAAAAATAATGAGCTTTTTGCCGCACAGACCTCCATTTTTGTTAGTTGATAAAATTATCGAATTATCTAAAAATCATGTGGTAGGGTTGAAGAATGTGACAATGAACGAACCTTTTTTTACAGGTCATTTTCCCGGAGCACCTGTTATGCCAGGAGTTTTGCAAGTTGAGGCAATGGCTCAGGCTGGTGGGATCCTAATACTAAATACGGTACCGGATCCTGAAAATTATTTGACATACTTCATGAAGATAGATAATGTTAAATTTAAACAAATGGTACTTCCAGGAGATACTTTAGTGTTTAAGATGGAGCTGTTATCACCAATTAGAAGAGGGATTTGTCATATGCAGGGTTATGCCTACGCTAATAATAAATTAGTAATGGAAGCTGAATTAATGGCTCAAATAGCTAAAAAGAAATAAATTTTATTCAACACACACAAAGATATGAATCAACCATTAGCATATGTTCACCCCGGTGCGAAGATCGCTTCCAATGTGGTTATTGAACCTTTTACAACTATACATAAAAATGTTGAAATAGGAGAGGGAACATGGATTGGATCTAATGTAACAATAATGGAAGGTGCCCGCATCGGTAAAAATGTGAGAATTTTTCCGGGAGCAGTTATTTCCGCAATCCCTCAAGATTTAAAATTTGAGGGTGAAGATTCTTTGGTAAAAATAGGAGATAATACAACTATTAGAGAAAATGTTACAGTAAACCGTGGAACAAGTGCCTCAGGAGAAACAGTAGTAGGCGAAAATTGTTTGGTCATGGCAAATGTACATGTTGCTCATGATTGTATATTAGGAAATTACTCTATTCTTGTAAATAATGTAGCTTTGGCCGGACATGTTGTTGTTGGAGAGTTTGCCATTATAGGTGGTCAATCGGCAGTGCATCAATTTGTGCATATTGGAGAACATGCAATGATATCAGGAGGTACATTAGTGAGAAAAGATATTCCTCCATTTACAAAAGCAGGAAAAGAGCCTGTTTCGTTTATAGGTATTAATTCTATAGGGTTGAGACGTAGGGGATTTGATTCTACTAAGATTCATGAAATACAGAGTATTTATAGAATATTATTTCAAAAGAAAAACAATACCACTCAGGCTTTACAGGTAATAGAGGCTGAGTTAGAAGCAACACCCGAAAGAGATCAAATAGTTACCTTTATCAGAGAGTCTCAAAGGGGGATAATGAAAGGATATAATCAGAAATTATAATATAATAAAATAAGATGGCTAGTACTTCAGATATTAGAAATGGTCTATGTATTCGTTTTAATAACGATATATATAAAGTTGTTGAATTTCAACATGTAAAACCTGGAAAAGGTCCTGCTTTTGTTAGAACAAAAATTAAAAGCCTGACCACCGGAAAAGTTCTTGACAATACAATTCCTGCCGGTCATAAAATTGAAACAGTAAGAGTTGAAACCAGAAGTTATCAATTCTTATATAACGACGATCAGGGTTATCACTTTATGAACATGGAAGATTACAATCAGATATTTCTTCAAGCTGAGATAATTGATGCACCTGAGTTGTTAAAAGAAGGTCAGAATGTAACTATTGTTTTTAATAGTGAGGATGAATCTCCTTTAACGTGTGATTTACCGTCACATGTGATATTAGAAATTAAATCAACTGAACCTGGTATAAAAGGAAATACAGCTACTAATGCTACAAAGCCTGCAATACTTGAAACCGGAGCAAATATTAATGTGCCATTGTTCATTAATGAAGGTGACAAAATAAAAATTGACACGGTAAAAGGTGCTTACATGGAAAGAATTAAAGAATAAATATATATTTCTTTCTTTAATATTCAAGAGTCCCTAAATGGGACTCATTTTTTTACCCCAAAATCTTTTCCATTGCCATTCCTCTAGACCCTTTTATCAGAATTGTTGAGTTTGAAAGTGTATCAAAAATTCCTGACTCTATAAACTCAGAAGTAGTTTCGAAATATGTAAATTTAGAAAGCTTATTTTTTGAGAATTCTTTTCCCAGTAAAATTACTTTGTCAATATCTGTCACTTCAATTTCAGCTGAAAGTGCACTGTGTTCTTTTTCTGAATATTCTCCCAGCTCAAACATATCACCCAATATAACAACCTTATAATCAGAATTCATATCTGCAATGTTTTTTATTGCAGCGCGCATGCTGGAAGGGTTGGCGTTATATGCATCCAGTATTATAGTATTTCCGTTTTTTTCGACAATTTGCGATCGGTTGTTTGTAGGTTGATATTCTTCTATAGCGTTTTTAATCTTTTCTTTGTCAACGTTGAAATACTCACCAACCGAAATAGCAAACCTTATATTTTGGAAATTATAACTGCCTACCAGTTTAGATTTAATTAGCAATCCGTTGTTGTTTACTACTACAAAAGGATTTGCTCCTTCGAAATAGATTTTATCAGATAAGAAACTCTTTTTGTTGTTTTCTGTTTGTTTTATCTGAATGTCATCATCAGAATTGACAAATACAGTTCCTCCTGTACTCAATAAGTATTGATAAAGTTCACTTTTGGCTTTTATAACCCCCTCAAAACTTCCAAATCCTTCAAGATGAGCTTTGCCGAAGTTTGTAATATATCCGTATTCGGGCATTGCAATTTTGCATAAATCTGCTATTTCACCCTGATGGTTGGCTCCCATCTCCACGATGGCCATATCGTTTTCAGGTTTTATACTGAGTAGGGTCAGAGGAACGCCAATATGATTATTGAGGTTACCTTCTGTTGCTATTGTATTGTATTTTTTAGATAATACCTGATATAAAAGTTCCTTTGTTGTTGTTTTTCCGTTGGATCCTGAAATACCTATGAAAGTAGCTTTTAATTGTTTTCTGTGATAATTGGCGAATTTTTGTAGAAAACTCAAAACGTCTTCAACAATAAAAGTTTTCCCTTTAATGTAATATTCTTTTTCATCAATTACAGCGATTTCTGCACCAGCTTCTATTGCTTTATTAACAAATTTATTTCCGTTAAAGTTTTCTCCTTTCAAAGCAAAGAAAATACTGCCTTGTTCAATTGTTCTGGTGTCAGTTGAAACTTTGTACGTCTTTTTATATGTCCGGTATAGTTCTTTTAGTGAAATACTCATGTTGAAGTGAAATACTATTTAGTTTAAAGGATGATTGTAAAAGTAGTATTTTAATTATCTATAAAATAATTACGGGGTGAATATCTTTAAAACAGATATGCACCCCGTAATTTTATATTATAGAAATAAGACTTTATCTATGATATGGAGTCTTTTTTTCTTTAGCCTGACTACCAACTCTATCCATGGCACATCTAAATCCAATGAAGTTTGTTGCCATATCCTGTTGAAGGAAGTTTCTTTGTGCAGGATCTAACCAATAAACTCTATCAGCCCATGACCCACCTTTATAAACTCTTACCTTATCGTTTATTAAAGAAGTTCTGCCTGCTGTTTTATCGTATGATCTTACTAAATTGCCTTCAGTATCAACTTTTACAATATTTTGCGGAGAATTATACATGTTTCCTGAAGCTCCTTCTACCTCATTAGGGTTTTCCTGATATTGTTTACTGGATTCTAAATCACCATCACTATAATTAATATTGTTAGATTGACTATAGTTAGTTCTCATGTATGTATCATCATCACCAACAGGAACCATAGCAATATCACCCGGAAGTTTGTGAGCTATTAGAGTACCATCACTTAAAGTATCATAAGGAATTGCTTCATCACCAATAATTGAAGTAGCCCCATTTTCGTCAATAGCTTTTTTCTCAAAAACATTACCACGGTAATAGCTAAAGTCGTTAGCATCGTCATCGATAACAGGACGATAAACATCCGCAACCCATTCTGCAACGTTTCCAGCCATATCATATAAACCAAAATCATTTGGAGGATATGATTTTACCTGATTTGTAATATCTGCACCATCGTTCGACCATCCGGCTATACCTTTATAATCACCTCTACCTGCTTTAAAGTTGGCAAGTAAATCACCTTTAGATCTTTTTTGTTGAGATTTAGCAGATTTACCATTCCATGGGAACTTCTTTCTACCTTTGATAGTGTTAAACTCTCTGTTACCTACCAGTGAAAGAGCAGCATATTCCCATTCTGCTTCGGTTGGTAGTCTGTATTTAGGTAGTAATAAACCATCTTCACGTGTTACATGACGACCTTCAAAATCACCTTTTGTATCTTCGTCAGGAGAGTAGTCAGGTAATCCTTTTCTGTATACTTCCTGATCTTTATCTTTAAAAACTAAGCTCGGGTCTTCTAAATATGTATTGGTGTTAAAATTATTCTCACCAATTACTATCTTATCTTTTGATCCATTAACATCATTAAGTACACCTTGATTAATTAAGATATCTTCGTTTACACGATCAGTTCTCCATTCAGCATACTTCGTAGCCTGGATCCAGTTTACCCCAACAACAGGATAAGCGTTATAGGCAGGGTGTCTCAAATAGTTGTTTACAAATACTTCGTTAGCACCCAAACGATTTCTCCATACTAATGTATCGGGAAGGGCAGATGCGTAAATGTATTTGTAATTAGTTTCCGATGGAGGGAACACTCTGTTTAACCAGTAAAGATATTCTCTGTAGTTTATGTTTGTTACCTCGGTTTCATCCATATAAAAAGAACGCACATGCTGTTTTGTTGGAGAGTTGTTCCAATCATGCATGAAGTCATCCTGAACACGTCCCATGGTGTATGATCCTCCTTCAATAAAAACCAGTCCCGGACCGGTTTCCTGTTCAGAGTAATTGGTGTTTGCTTGGAAACCACCATTCTTTGCATCATTTATTTTCCATCCGGTAGCACTTGATTCATTCTTGCCACCACAAGCAAATAACATCGACACAGTAACTGTAAGCAATGATAAGTTGCGTAGACTAGATCTGTACAATTGTTTCATGTGTATTAAGTTTTTTTTCATAGGTCAAACCTTTCTTTGCATTAGCTTTCTTCCTCTTCATGATCGTAAAGACATGCTAACACTACGTCTTAAGAAAAACGTTGCTGTTTTGAACAATGCAATATACAATAATTCAAAAAAAATCAACTATAAAATTCAATTTCAGAGATTTTTTTTTGAGCCTTGTATCGTGCATGTTTTCAATGAGTTATGTTAGGTGTATAGGTGTGGATAATCAAAGTACTACATGTTTTTGTTGGAAAAATCCTATGCGTAGCAAAGCAAAACACCTTTTTTACCTCTAATTTTTTCGTTCTCATATATACAACGTAATATTTCTATTTTTATTTTCTTAACGGAGTTATAGAATTTTTATTGTTATTTTGCGTTTTAAGCGTAGGTTTGAAGTTTTGTAAATACAAACGGACATTTGTTACTTAACTAAATCACATATTATTTAATCATTTATCTGGTAAAAAGAACATCCATATGGCAAAGTACCTTTACTATATTTTATTATTATTTCCGGGGTTATTGCATGCACAGCTCAATGATGTTAATGTTTCATTGAATTGGGATTTTAATGAAATAACTAAAAAATATGAGATTGAAAGTGACAATCAATATATATATGAGGATTATTATTATATAAGGCTTTCTGAAAGGAATTATTTGTCGAAGTTGAACTTTGAATTATTTGATTTTCATTTTTTAGATATTGATAGTTCAGAAGTGCCTGATTCTTTGGATTTTGCCGAAAAGTTGGAATATAGTGTTAACTGGGCAAAAGGACGTAATGGCTGGGTTCCTACAATTAGAATGAAGCCACTGATAGATGATGAAGGTAATGCAAAGTTATTATCGTCTTTTAAATTAAAAGAAACTGTAGTAGTAAGTAAGAGGTTCGAAGAACTTGATTCAAAGTTTACATCAAATAGTGTATTGTCCGACGGTAATTGGGTAAAACTTTCAATTGATAAAAGTGGAGTTTATAAGATAGATAATTCCTTAATGGGAGAAATAGCTTCTAAATTAGGGATTGGTATGAGTGAAATTGATCCTAGAAATATTGCAATTTATGGGCAAAGGGGGTCAAGGTTACCTGAGGTAAATTCCGATTATAATTCTGATGATCTTAAGGAATTGGCAATAGAGGTTTTTGGTGAGGATGATGGAGTTTTTAGTAATGAAGATTACCTTGTCTTTTATGCTGAAGGCGCTATCGGCCAGAAGGTTGATGTTTCTACAGCCAGATTGTCACATGTTGTTAATACATATACAGATAATACCTTTGTATTTATTACTGTAAAAGGTGTAAAAGGGAAACGAATAGAGAAGTTGAGCTATGTTTCCGGAGATCCTACAATGATCGTAGATACATATAATAGTTTCGCTTACCATGAATTGGAAGAGGTTAACTTTATTCAAAGTGGACAAATGTGGTTTGGCGAAAGATTGGAGCGTAATCCAAATCTATCGATTAAATTTGATTTTCCTGATAGGGTAGTCGATCGGGGTTTTTATGTAGAAACGGCTATAGGAGTTCATCCCGAAACCTATATGCGACTCGGAGTAAAAGCAAATGGTTCTGATTTGTATACCTTTAACTTTGGTGTGGATGATGAATATTATACTACGAAAAAGAATAGTAATTCAAATTCCTCAAAAGAATCTATTGATATTGATTTTAGTTTTTCTAACGGCGGAGAAGGAGAGTGTTTGTTAGATTATATAGAAGTAAATGCAATAAGTAAACTTGTTGCCAATAATAAACAATATTCTTTTCGAAATGTTGAAGCAATAAGTAATATGGTGTCGGAATATAGAATTTCTAATCCTTCATTGCTTTCAGATGTCTGGAATATTACTAATCCTTTATCTCCAAAAAAAGTTGAGCTAAGTACATCTTCAGGTTATTCGTCATTTAAGGAAGATTCAGGAGGTTTGGAAGAGTATCAACTTATAGTTAGCGGGGATTATTATTCACCTGAAGTTGTTTCGAGAATAGAAAATCAAAATTTACATTCACATAGTGCAGTTGATTATCTGATAATAACACATAATTCATTGCATGACTCAGCTGAGAAATTAGCCGCTTTTCACAGGGGGAGAGGCCTGGAGGTATCTGTAATAGACGTAGAAGATATCTATAACGAATTCAGTGCCGGGAGACAGGATTTGGTGGCGATAAGGCAGTTTGTTAAAATGGTTTATGAAAAAGGTGGAATGCCGTCAAAGCTAAAGTATTTGTTGATGTTTGGTGATTCAAGTTATGATTTTAAGAACAGAATAGAGAATAATACTAATTTGGTTCCTGCATATCAGGCTTATATAAGTACATCGAAATCTTTGTCCTTTGTAAGTGATGATTATTTTGGATTTATGGATGATCATGAAGGTGGAGAAATTAGCGGTAGTGATTTGATTGATATTGCTATTGGACGTATTCCTGTGATGACTGATGAAGAAGGAAATGATGTAGTACGAAAGATAGAAGAATATTCATCTTCATCATCTTTCGGTGATTGGAGGAATAAAGTTCAATTAATTTCCGATGACTATAAGATTAACAAGGGAAGTGATTGGGAAATTAACTTAATTAAGGATACCGAAAAGCTCTCTGACTGGTTGAGTGATAGAGATTCTAAAATAAATCATCAGAAGGTATATCTCGACAGTTACAAAATAGAAAGAACATCGGGGGGGAATACCTATCCTCAGGCACATCTGGATTTTATGCAAAATGTGCAAACAGGTAATCTGGTAACGAATTTCTTTGGGCATGGTAGTGAAACCAAGTGGACAGGTGAAGGTTTGTTTAATATTGATGATGTAGAAAAATTTTCGAACATAAATAATTTGCCTTTATTTATTACTATTACTTGTGAATTCTCTCGTTATGATAATCCTGCTATTTATTCGGGAGGTGAGAAGTTAATGACATATAAAGATGGAGGAGGAGTAGGTTTGATTTCAACTACAAGAGAAATGAGTGCGGGTTCAGGTAATAATATTAACAGACTTCTATTTAGTTATTTGTTTCCTGAAAACACAGAAGATTATAAGACAATTGGAGAGGTTTTAATGTTGACGAAAAACATGTACCCTTCAGGGATTTCCAAGCGTATAGTTTCTCTTCTGGGTGATCCGGCATTAATGCTTGCTTATCCAAAAAAAGAAATTAAGGTGAACTCAATCAATTATAATGATGTTGAGAGTACAGATTCAATCACTATTATGTCGATGATGAAAGTACATATCGAAGGCGAGATTAATTATAATGGTCAGAAAGATACGGGGTTCAATGGAGTTGTTTATCCGCTATTTTATGATAAAAGACAATATTTGGAGTCTTTTGATAATAATAATGTGGGGAAAAAAGTCCCGTTTTGGGTGCAGAATAATGTAATATATAATGGAACTTCTTCTGTAGTAGACGGAGATTTTGTTATGGAATTTGTTGTTCCGAAGGATATCAATTTCTCTTATGGAAAAGGGAAATTGTCTTTTTATGCTGTGTCGGATAAATGTGATGCTTCAGGAGGTAATTCAGATGTTATTGTTGGGGGAATAGATGTTACACAGGCGATAGATTCTGAAGGGCCATCTATGGATCTGTATATGAATAATGAATTTTTTGATGATGGTGGAATCACTAATTCCAGTCCTGTATTTATAGCAGATTTAGAAGATGAATCAGGAATAAACACTGTCGGTAATGGAATTGGTCATGATTTGAAAATGTTATTGACTTCAGAAAACATCGGGCAGGAGATTATTTTAAATGAGTATTATGTTTCCAAAATTGATGACTTTTCTAAAGGAAAGGTTACTTATCAATTATTGGGACTGGATCCGGGACAGTATAAGATTGAATTTATAGCATGGGATGTTTTTAACAATTCTTCGACCGGGCAATTACATTTTACAGTTAAGGATGATGATGAAATGGTAATTAGTAATACCTATAATTATCCTAATCCTTTTCCGGATAAAACTACCTTTAAATTCTCTCATAATAAGCCTAATGAGGCTTTATCGACAATGATTGAAATATATACGATATCGGGTGCTTTAGTAAAAACTTTAGTTCAATACAATAATTATGATGGTTTTGTAGTTAATGATATTGTTTGGGAAGGAAAATCAGATAGTGGGGCACTGTTGCCAACAGGCACCTATATTTATAAGATTAGCACTATAGGCGAAGATGGCAGTTCGTCGAATCAAGTAGTGAATAAATTAATGATAATTCGATAATATTTAACATATTTGCACAAAATAAATATAAAATGCGTAACCTTAATAAACTAATAGTATTTGCCGTCTTGGTAATTTTTACAAACGGCGTAAATGCTCAAGATAATCCGATAATAACTGCAGCTCCTTTTTTAACAATCACGCCAGATGCTAAGGCAGGTGCAATGGGAGATGTTGGTGCGGCAAGTTCTCCGGATGTTTACTCTCAGTATTGGAATCCTGCAAAATATATTTTTTCGGAAAATAATTCCGGAATAGGTATTTCCTATACTCCCTGGTTGAATGAATTGGTAAGTGATATTTTTGTCGGTTATGTTTCCGGGTACTATAAAATAAACGATCGTAGTGCATTAGGTTCTAGTTTGAGATACTTTGGTTTGGGTGAAATTCAACTGACAGATGATACAGGTTTGGGGTTGGGAAGTATTAATCCCAATGAATTTTCGTTTGATATTTCTTATGCACTAAAACTTGATGACAGGTTTTCAATGGCCGTAGGATTGAGATATATACAAAGTAATATAGCTTCGGCAGGAGGATACAACAGTGCAGATGATGTTGGTCCGGGAAGGTCTGTAGGAGTAGATATAGCAGGATATTATAATTCGAAAGAGTATAAGTACAAAGATTTCGACGGTCAATGGACTTTTGGGTGGAATGTGTCTAATATAGGTCCTAAAATGGCTTATAATAAAAACTCTGAAGATGAATATTTTATACCTACGAATTTGAGGTTTGGAGCAGGCTATAAGTTTAAATTTGATCAATATAATGTATTAAATATTTCTGTTGATGCTAACAAGTTACTTGTACCTACACCACCGATTTATTCTGAAGATAATCCGGAAGAAATTGTAGCGGGTAAGGATCCTAATGTAGGAGTTATTCAGGGAATATTTCAATCATTTAATGATGCTCCGGACGGTTTTAGTGAAGAAATGAAAGAGATAGCATGGGCATTTGGAGCGGAGTATATATATGATGATACTTTTGCTTTACGCGGAGGGTATTTTCATGAGGATATAACAAAAGGAGCAAGACAATATGCTACAATTGGATTTGGATTTAATTACAATGCTATTGGATTAGATTTTTCTTATCTGATATCTACAAGTCAGGTAAAAAGTCCGTTAGAGAATACTCTAAGATTTTCATTAACTCTTGATTTAGGTTCATTTGATCTTTTGGGAGAAGAAATTGACGAATAAATATGACAAATATATTTCTTTGGAGCTTGTCCAAGGAATTCTGATAGTTGATTATAAAGACACTCTATGGCTATAGAGTGTTTTTTTATTGTATTTATATTTAGAGTAATTATAAATAGTTAATTTTGTGTTTCATTATTCACTTAAGTTATGAAAGAGATAAAATTTTCGGCCAAGTTTAATGAATTTGAGGATAGAGAAGATCTTGATGTAGCTAATAAGAAGCTAATGGATCTGGCTATTGAGGCCAGAGACAGGTCATATTCTCCTTATTCAAAATTTAGTGTTGGCGCAGCAGTGCTTTTGGAAAACGGAGAAATTGTTACCGGTAATAATCAGGAGAATGCTGCATATCCCTCTGGTATGTGTGCCGAAAGGGTGGCTATTTGGACGGCATCAGCTATGTATCCTGAAGTAAAAGTTTTGAAATTAGCCCTTTCAGGTAAGTCGAGGTTGAAAGTGGTAAATACACCTGTATCGCCTTGTGGAGCTTGCCGTCAGGTTTTAAGTGAGTATGAAGTAAAACAAGGGTCGGATATAGAAATTTATTTTACGGGTGAATTTGGAAAGGTTATAAAAACCGATTCTGTAAAAGATCTTTTACCATTTAGTTTTGATGGTAGCTTGGTATAGATAAGTGTAATTTTTCATATGTTTAAATTTTACATTAAGGTTATATGGAATCCCAAAATTTAATAATGTCGGTTGGTATAAGCCACTTTTATGGGATTTCATATGTATATAATTTAATGTTTTGGTCATATGGTATCCCCATAATATTCATGTTATTTGGTGTAAATGCTCGGTTTGCATGGGGATTTCATATTATATAAATTTATAATTAGGAATAAATAAGGGTGTTTCAATGTGGGAAGTTGAAATGTTACCGGGGCTTGGAAATATTTTTTTGGAAAAAAGAGAATTTAAATTTGGGGATGAAAAAAATAACAAAGGAGACATATCTCAGTTGGTATAGGGATATGTTGTTATGGAGAAAATTTGAGGATAAAGCTTCTGCGCTTTACATACAACAAAAAATCAGAGGATTTCTACACCTCTATAATGGTCAGGAAGCTGTACTTGCAGGTTGTTTACATGCGATGGAAATTGGTACAGATAAAATGATTACTGCATATAGAAATCATGTTCAGCCAATAGGTTTGGGGGAAGATCCAAAAAAAATTATGGCGGAGATGCTGGGTAAGTCTACAGGAACATCTAAAGGTAACGGTGGATCGATGCACATGTTTTCGAAGGAGAAGGGTTTTTATGGAGGACATGGTATTGTAGGTGGTCAGATTCCTCTTGGAGCCGGACTTGCTTTTGCTGATAAATATTTTGACAGGAAAGCTGTTACCCTTACTTTTTTTGGAGATGGCGCTGCCCGTCAGGGAACTTTTCACGAAACATTAAATATGGCAATTAATTGGAAGTTGCCGGTAGTGTTTATTATTGAAAATAATCAGTATGCAATGGGTACTTCTGTTGCCCGAACATCTAACGTAACAGAGATGCACGAGATGGGTAATGGCTATAACATGCCAAATGAATCTGTTGACGGTATGGATCCTGTTGCAGTAGCAAAATCTGTATCAAAAGCTATGGAGAGAGCCCGTAAAGGTGACGGACCTACGCTTTTGGAAATAAAAACTTATCGTTACAAAGGTCACTCAATGTCTGATGCGCAGCATTATAGAACTAAAGAGGAAGTAGCAGAGTATCAAAAACTGGATCCGATTAATAAGGTACTTGAGGTAATCAGGGAAAATAAATATGCCACAGAAGAAGAAATTCATGCTATTAATGAATCTGTGAAAGATGAAATTAAGGAAATTGTGAAATTCGCAGAGGAATCACCGTTCCCTGATGATGGTGACCTTTATGCCGATGTGTACAAACAGGAAGATTATCCTTTCTTGATGAATTAAATTAGGTTCTTCGATTAAGTAATTAAATAATTTTACCCTTAATGATGGTTTCTGAGCAACGAAGGAGAAAGTCTAAGGGGAACGAATAAACAAGAACAATGGCTGAGATTGTTACAATGCCCCGTTTGAGTGATACTATGACAGAAGGAGTAGTAGCTCAATGGCATAAAAAAGTTGGAGATAAGATATCTGAGGGCGATGTGCTCGCCGAAATTGAAACAGATAAAGCAACAATGGAATTCGAATCTTTTCAGGAAGGAGTGTTGCTGTATATTGGTGTTCAGGAGGGTGAAGTTGCACCGGTTGACTCTCTATTGGCAATTCTTGGAGAAGAGGGCGAAGATGTTTCATCACTTATTTCAGGAGGAAGTTACGAATCGGTTGTAGTTAAGGAAGAAACAGTTGTAGAAGAGGCAGTAGGCGTAGCAGAACATTCTGAAGATTTGGATGTGGAAATAGTAAGAATGCCGCGTTTAAGTGATACGATGACTGAAGGAGTTGTGACTAAATGGCACAAGAAAGTGGGAGATAAGGTTACGGAAGGAGATATTTTAGCTGAAATTGAAACAGATAAAGCAACAATGGAGTTTGAGTCATTTCAGGAAGGAACTTTGCTTTATATAGGTGTTCAGGAAGGAGAAAATGCCCCGGTAGACTCTATTCTAGCAATTTTGGGAGAAGCCGGAACCGATGTTTCATCGGTAGTTAATTCTTCCGGAGATTTTGCAGCGAAAGAAAAAAATATAAAAGAAGAATCTAAAGTAGTACCTGTAAAAGCCGAAGTTCCTAAAAATGATGTTAAGCATACAAAAACATCTGATGGAAGGATTTTAGCTTCTCCATTGGCTAAAAAGCTCGCCGAGGATAAAGGAATTAAGCTTGAAAAAGTTTTTGGCACAGGCGAAGGCGGAAGAATAGTAAAAAGGGATATAGACAACTATGAAGAGTCAACTGTGGTAGAAACGGTTGTTGCTTCTTCTGTGTCTGAAGGAGTTAGCTATGAGGATGTCAAGGTTTCGCAAATGCGCAAAACTATAGCCCGCAGACTCATAGAGTCTAAAAACGAAGCACCTCATTATTATTTGGTAATTGAAATAGATATGGATCAGGCAATTGAGAACAGAAAAGCAATCAATAATATGCCTGATACAAAAGTATCGTTCAATGATATGGTAATTAAGGCTGCTGCAATGGCATTAAAGAAACATCCTAATGTAAATACAAGCTGGATGGGTGATAGTATCCGTTATAACAAGCAGGTTAATATTGGTGTAGCAGTAGCAGTAGAAGACGGACTTTTAGTACCGGTAATTAGACTTGCCGATACAAAGCAGTTGACTGCAATTTCAGCAGAGGTTAAAGATTTTGCCGAAAGAGCCAAGAGTAAAAAACTTATGCCGGAAGATTGGGAAGGAAGTACATTTACTATTTCAAACCTTGGAATGTTTGGGATAGAGGAGTTTACTTCAATTATCAATCAGCCTGATTCATCTATTTTATCTGTTGGAGCGATAATTCAGAAACCTGTAGTTAAAAATGGAGAGATTGTTGTTGGAAACACTATGAAGGTTACCATGGCAAATGATCACCGTACAGTAGACGGAGCTACGGGAGCAGCATTCCTGCAAACATTTAAAATGTATCTGGAAAATCCTGTTACAATGATTGCATAGTAATAGAAATAAATACTATTTAAAGCCTATCAATTTTTTTTGATGGGTTTTTTTATATGTCATTTTGATGTGAATTGGTAAAAGGAGGAAGATAATAGGCGAAAGATAAAAGATAAAAGGAGGAAGATAAAAGATAAAAGATGAAAGATGAAAGATGCTCTCATTATATTTTCAAAGTCTAGCGTTAATTAAAAGAATTTTAAAATAATAAAACTTACACCAGTAACGCCAATC
>JBDLJM010000012.1 GCA_039714315.1 Bacteroidota bacterium
AACTTCGAGGTTTTTCAACCTCGAAGTTTATAATACTGATTATCATATGCCAATATTAAGTCCAAACGAAAATACTCTCGGTCTTAAATAAAAATCGGCTCCATCTACTCCGCTGGCATGTTCGGGATCTACTCCTCTATAATTTGACAAAACAAAGGCGTTATTCACAGAAGCATCCAGCTTTACATTCAAATTATATTTAGTAATATCTTCAAATATATAACTTAGGTTTATGAAGTCCATTCTAAAAAATGAAGCTTTCTCCACAAAATAGTTTGAATATCTTTGACTACCCTCAAATCCTGTTTCTAAAGTATTCTCCGATATATTATAAAACTCCTCATCTGTTGTATTTCCAACCAAATACCTTAATGCTCCGTTTGCATCAAAACTGTTATAAACAGAATTACCGATAGATGTGCGACCGGAAAAATACAACTCCCATGATTTATATTTAAAAGTATTGCTAAGACCAATTGTTACGTCCGGATTAACATTCCCACTTTCTACCATAACTGAATAGCCATCATTATCCAAAACATAAGCCTCCTCTATCGGCTTATTATTAGAGTCATAAATCTGATCTAAAGCGTAAACTTCACCAATACTACCACCTGCTGTTATTCTGGGTTGTGGTCCAAAACCACTCCATGAAGCATCTACTATCTCATATTTAAAATCATCTGATATTTTATTAATGTTTCTTGCAAGGTTCAGCCCCATATTCCATGCGAAGGTATTATTTGTTATGGCATCATAATTCAAGTGCAATTCTACCCCCTTATTATGTACTGTTCCCGAACTCTCCAAAAAGCTACTACTATAGCCTGTACCTGAAATAATTGGTGCCATGAAAAACAAATTATCCACTGATTCATTATAATATTCTAATTTCCCTCTTACCTTATTATTAGAAGTTGAAAATTTCACAGATGTTGTAAAGCCGGCTCTTTTTTCTAAATTTATTTCTGTATTTGAAAAAGCACCAAAACTATAAATTACAAAAGGATTCAATAATTGACCGTAAGAAATTGTATAAACCAAATCATTAATAACTCCGTTATTCTTCATAAACCCTTCTTTGGCAATATCCCATCCTGCAGAAAATCCGTATGAACTAACATTTGATTTTTTTCCTCCTAAAAGAGAAAGTTCATCAATATGATATACTGCTTCAACAAAATACTTATCTAATAACGAATATGACAAATTAAAATTCCAGTTCGACATAAAACGATCTGAATATGAGTTTTGGAAAGAAACTAATTCATCACGCGATTCAATATATGAATATTCATCTGACAATATGTGTCTGCTATATTTTGCAGAGAAAGAAATACAACTATTTATTGACTCAATATTTTTATTATATAACAATCCAATGTCAAACATTCTATTAATTAATCCTTCGTCAATATCCTCATCATTATAGTAGCTAAACTCTGTCACTTCTTTATTCCATCGAACATCTGTATTGCTTTTTCTCTCAGAATAATACAAATTAGAACTGATTGCCAACTCTTCGAACCCGTGTATATTATATTTAAACCCCAGTTTAGTATTAATAAAACTCATTTTACCGACGTCGGTAAAGTTCTCATTAACATACAGTGGATTTAAAGAATAATAATGTTTAGGATCTGAAGAATTATGATTATAATCTCCATTTAAATCGTAAACAGGAATAGTTGGATTAAATTCTAAAGCCGTACTTATCGACCTATTGTATATCCTGTTTTGTTCCGAAAGCGAATAATTGGCACCAGCTGCAACTTCTAAGTGATCTTTAAAAAACTTTGGATTTAGTGTTAATGATACATTTTTTCTTTTATAATCGGAATGACTTATTGTGCCTTTATCAACTATGGAGCTCATAGATAAATACACAGGTAATCCTTCAAAAGTACTGCTGATATTCGCATCTACTTTATGCGAGACAGAGGGGCTATACAAAGCATCCTGCCAGTTTGTATTCGCATTACCCAAAATAGAAGATACGTCCGCCCCCTCACGTTCATTTATTAAACTTCTATACCTGTCTGCATCCAATACTTTCCTATAATCAGATACATTATTTACAGCAACACTACTGTTTACATTTGCAGATATTTTATCTGATGCTGATTTTTTCAGATTAATTTCAACCACCCCATTTCGGGCAAATTTACCGTACTTTACGGAAGATGCAACATCCTTTAATACATTTACCGACTCAATATCATTTGGATTGATAAACTGTATACTCTTAACATCAATCAATGGCATACCATCTAATACTATCAACGGGTAATTATCATTTAGTAAAGAACTCTTACCTCTTATGATTAATTCGAACTTGCTCCCGGGCGAACCATCGCCTTGTATTACCTGCAAGCCTGTCACTTTCCCTAAAAACAATTCCTCGGGCGTAGTAATAAATCCTTTATTAAAATCTTCAGTGGCTATTTCTGCACCATGAGTAATTTTACTTGACAAGCTGTCAGAAACTTCTACAGGTGAATCCTGAGCTGTGGAAAATACAGAGTAAATAAGCAGTACAAATACTGAGTAAAATTTCTTCATAAATAAGGTGATAATTATTTTAATTGTTGCGACAAATATATCTTTTAATATTAATTTCACCATCGTACTTTTGTAGTAATTCAAAACAACACAATGTCGAATAAATTAATAACAATAATAGGTCCGACTGCAATTGGCAAAACATCTTTAAGCATTGATATTGCTAATCATTTTGGGTGCGATATTCTTTCTTGCGATTCAAGACAGTTTTATAAAGAACTACTTATAGGTACAGCACCGCCATCACCGGAAGAACAGGCTTTGGCTCCGCATCATTTTATACATGACAGATCAATTTTCGATGATTACAGTGTTGGTGATTATGAAAATGATGCTATTGAATTATTGGACAAGATTTACATAGAAAAGGATAAGGCAGTTTTAATAGGCGGATCAGGGCTTTATGTTGATGCGGTTTTGAAAGGTTTCGATAATTTTCCGGATTTACCGGAAGAAATCAGACCTCAACTACAAAAGGATCTCGATGAAAAAGGCCTGGCGTTTCTTCAGGAAAAATTAAAAGAACTAGACCCCGAATACTACGGCATTGTTGATATTCAAAATCACCAAAGAGTAATAAGGGCTTTGGAAGTATGTATTGGAACCGGGAAAACATTCACTGAATTCAGAGTCAGAGAAAATAAAAAAAGAAACTTCGAACCGATTAAAATCGGGTTAAACATTGACCGTGAAAAACTTTACGAAAGGATAAACCTCAGAGTTGATTTGATGATGGAAGCCGGCTTACTGGAAGAAGCCGAAAAAATGTACCGGCACAAGCACCTTAACAGTTTGCAAACCGTTGGATATCGCGAACTGTTCAAATATTTCGATGGTAATCATGATTTGGATTTTGCTGTTTCTGAAATTAAAAAGAACACACGTCGTTTTGCAAAAAGACAATTAACATGGTTTAGGAAAGACAAGGAAATTAAGTGGTTCGAGCCTAATCAGAAAGATGAGATTATAGAATATATCGAGAAAATGCTGGCATCATAGTTCTATATGCAAAACTAAACAGGAGAAATTACATGAAAAAGATAGACGACATATATACAAAAGACTGGAAAGTTGAATTTAACGATTGCTATTCAAATGGTAGAATAAGCTATGTAACACTTAGCCGTTTTTTACAGGACACCGCAGGATATCATGCCGAAGAAGGTGGATTTGGAATGAAAGAAATGGTTGCCAATAATCAGTCATGGGTATTAACCCGATTCGCTATGGAAATTGATAATTTGCCAAAGCTTAATGATATTGTGACTGTAAAATCATGGATAAGCTTTGTAAAAGGAGCTTTTTCCAACAGAGAATACGAGGTTTACACCAACAACCGGCTTATGGCAAGAGCCACATCGAGCTGGACAGTAATAAATTTTAAAAAGAGAATTGTTGAAACCCTGAAAATAGATTTGCACGAAGCAAGGTTTAATACAGATATAGCCACTGAAAGAGCTGCTGAAAGAATTAGTTTAAAAGATAATTTTGAAAATGTATTTAATATAAGGGTAAGATTTTCTGCTCTTGATATGGTTCAACACGTTTCGAACTTAAAATATTTAGACTGGACATTCGACAATGTTGACCACGATAAAATATTAAAAAGCAGATTGAAGAAAATAACGGTAAACTACATAAAAGAACTCAACCTCGATGATGATGTTTCTGTTTCAACATCTTTCGAAGGCAGCACCCAGATAATAAAAATGGATAAAAATTCGGATAAAACGTGTTTTGCAGCTAAGATGGAGTGGATATAATGATTCACTCCCTTCATCATAATGAATAATTATCATTTACCTGAAATTCATCCTCTTCTCCGGATGTTTTCTCAAGGTTAATCTTATATCCGTCAACCATACTTAGCTTCTGGGTGCCATCTACATGAACCTCTTCTGCATCCCATTTTGTTTTGGCCAGTTTTCTAGCTTCAACTTCGTCTTTTGCTACTACAAAAACTAAATTATGGTCCTCCATAAGGTGGTTCTTTCTAATTTTTCCGCCTAACAAAACTGCAAAAAGATTTAAATCATTCATATTAGAAATATATTATTATTAAAATTTAGTTTTATCAATTAAACTCAGGAAAAAACAATTTATTTAAACTCCCTATCAGTTCTTTAATTGATTTGTATTCTGCAATCTTCACATCCTCTTCAGATAAACTCCAAACTTTTTTTTCATTTACCCTGTCAATTTCAAGTGTGTATTTAGAATCAATATCTACGCCATAACCATTCTTATAAAGAGCTTGTTTTGTCCAATAAACACTCTCATCATCTCCTTTTAAAACAAACGAAATACGGGATTCTCGTTTATAAAGAAACTTACCGCTAATGTAATCGAACTCAAAATTTGATGTCAAAAATGATTCTACAACCTTTTTGTCGAGTAAAAGATCTTCGGCAACACCACTTAGCATATTACCTTCATCATCTATTACCCAAAGCATATCGGCATTTTGAAAGGCTAGCTCTATATCATGGGTAATAATGAAGATAGATTTATTATAGTCAATAGCTAATTTTCTAAGAATTTCGAAAACTTTAAATTTATTTGAAACATCCAGATGAGCAGTTGGCTCATCCAGTAAAATTAAATCTGTATCCTGACATATTGCTCTTGCAATATTTACTTTCTGCAACTGTCCATCAGAAAGTTCATTAATAATGTTATGACGAATATCCTCAATTTCACAAATTCTGATTGATTCATCAATTAGCTCTAAATCTCTTTTAGTGATACTACCCCGCCAGTTAGTATGTGGAATCCTTCCCAAAGAAACAAATTCCTCTACATTAATATGTTCAGTACGTACAACATCGGTTAATACTGCTGAAATTTTCCTGGCCCTGTCGGCAGCAGATATTTCTCTTATATCTTTACCGTTAATTAAAATATCACCCTTCAAAGGGTTCAGTACTCCTAAAACAGTTTTTAATAAAGTAGATTTCCCGGCACCATTTCGTCCCAAAAAACATGTAAGTTTCCCCCTTTCCAGCCTGGCATTTATATTATCCAGTACTAATGTGGAAGACTTCTTCGACTCATAACCTATTCTCAGATCCCTTAATTCTATCATGCTTAATAAGATAATTTTCTACTTCTCCTCATCACCACTGCTATTACAAAAGGAGCCCCAAACAAAGAGGTTATAATATTTATCGGTATAACCTGATCTGCTATAATAAACTGTGTTAATATATCGAAGAACAACATTAACACTCCACCTAACAACATTGTATAAGGTATCAACCTACCGTGATCCATCGTACTTAACATCGATTTTGCAATATGGGGAACTGCCAGCCCAATAAATGCAACAGGTCCTACAATGGCAGTAACTCCACCGGCCAAAACACTAGCAACAATAAGGGTAATCCTTCTGACAACATTTACATTTATTCCTAATGTATAAGCATAATTCTCTCCTATTGTAATTGCATTTAATCCTTTTGATATCCACAAAACAACTAATACACTTAAAATCAACAAAGTGTAGAGCAGGAGGATTTCCGACCATTCAGAACTTCCCAAACTCCCCATAGTCCAAATAATGTAATTTTTCAACTCCTGCTGGGTACTGAAATATTGCAATACTCCAATAATGGCAGAAGAAAAACTCCCTATCATTACCCCTACTATCAATAGAGTACTCAGGTTTCTAACTCTCTCTGATACATAAAGAATAATTGCCATTACGAGTCCGGCACCTATAGTACCTGCTAATACAGTATTGATATTTGAGAAAATTAATGGAAGACTTACTCCTACAGCCGAACTCATCATTATTGTGAAAGCCACACCTAATCCGGCTCCTGAACTAATACCCAGGACAAATGGCCCCGACAAAGGATTTCGAAATATTGTTTGCATTAGTAATCCACTTAAAGGCAAAGCCATTCCGGCTACAAGAGAAGTGAGCATTTTTGGAATCCGATAACTCCAGATAATCAAAGATTTAGGATGCGACTGCTCCTCATAATCCAAAAGTACACTTACAAACTCTTTTAGACTAAATTTTACACTTCCCAGAAAAACATCCAAAAAGATAAACAGAATCAACAGAGATATAAGTATTAATATTTTAGGTTCTACCTTTTTCTCAAAAATCATAAGCTGATATGAAGATGATAAATTAAGGGATCAAATGTAAGAAAGGATGAACGTAAAATTTACTAAAACTTAAAAAAATAACCCTGAGATAATGCAAAACATTATTTTTGAATATTATCAGAATTACTTATTTGCAATGACATTTCATGAAGTAATTATCAATCCAAAATCTCTTTATCCGGCAATTTCAGTCCCTCAATAAGATTTCTATTTTGAACCTTTAAAGCAATGAAAGTGGCATATGCACTCAACAGATTTTTTTCATAATCTTTCCACTTTCTCCTTTTGTTTTCTACTATAAAATATATAGCACCCCAATTATCCTGTGATGTTTTTAGTGGGAAGCCCAAAAGAGACATTATTTTATGGTCTCTCAAATATTTTTTATGCTCCGGATTTAAATCCAGTTCTGCCAGGTCCCAATAGTACTTTCGCCATAAAGTATTTTTTTCTACAATATCTCTAACTTCAAAAGTTTTAAAGAAACAATCGTCTGTTCCCTGATAAATTCCGGAACTGCTAATCCAGCGGTAACTGTCATTATAATTTACCACCCCATCTTCGACTGAAAACTTGGATACAACTACTCTGGATACACCAAGAGCACTTCCAACAACACCTAATGACTTTATAAAATCATAATCTTTTTCTAGTTCCAGCTGCGAAACATTAATTGATGATAAGAGCAATTCGAATCCTTTATTTTCTAACTCTAAGACCTTCAAATCCGATATATCCTGTAAAGCTCCTTCTACACTCTCCACATCATCTCCTTCAACATTTACTTTCGAAGCAGAAAGTTTCAGCCATTTAATTTCACCTGAATTTGTGATCATTCTAAATTCAATAAAATCAGAATAAGACTTATTGCTTCTAATATTATTTATGTAGTTCATCAACTCGCCAACATCATGACTTAATACATAGTCAAACAAAAGGAACGCATTTTCGTAAATATCTATTTTTTCATTTTTATCATCAACTCCAATAATATCTAATAAATAATCTACACTGGAATTGTTAAGTTTTTTAGTCTTAAAATTAACTTTCCAGTCAAATATTTTTCCCTCCTGATAAAATGTACTTAGAGTGGAGTTAAAGTTTATATTATCTTCCTGTCGTTTTTTCTGAATAAGCCTTACAGCCAAATTATCAGCAACGTCCATTATTATTTTAAGATGTTCATCCTTGAAAAAATCAGCTCTGACATTTTCAGAATCAATTATTCCCAATAGCTCTCCTTCAAATATTATCGGAACTGTTATCTCTGATAATGAAGGCTTATTCAGATAGTAGTAATCCGCATCCTTTGAATTATTAGCTACAACTTCGGATACCTGTGTTTTAACAACCCTGCCAATTACACCTGCTTTAGGTGAAAGAGTTTTGGGATAACTGGCCCTATTACTGCCTCTACGCGGTTCAATATAACCTCCACCATACTCAAGAATGCCGGTATTGTGATTATACAAATAAATAACTGTATCCTGAAGATTGAGCCTTTCAACTAATGATTTCGTCAGATCATTCAAAATAAGCGGAATAGTTGGTTGTCTTAACAGACTCAGAGAAAAATACTCGTTTAACAGCTTCCTCTTATCGTGTATAAGTTGCTCATCCTTAATATTTTTCTTTTCGGAAATATCTCTTAAATACCCTGTTCCCGTTAAAACATTATTTTCCGAATAAGACTCATTCCAATCAATTGTCACCCACCTTGACTTTTGCTGACTATCATTAATCCTAAATTCATTTTTCACACGACGTTCCGGTTCCGTCAAAGACAGAAAAAAGTAATGCAATCGAGCTCTTTCCATACGGTCGAAACGACTAAACAACAGGTTTGAATCGTTCAAAATATGTTCTGCCGAAAGACCTAAAATATCCTTAATACCCTCCGAAACAAAAGTAAACTTCAGCTCATCATTATCTACTTCAAATTCAAATAATACTCCCGGAACAACTTCTGTTAGGTTTTTTAATCGTTTCTTTTCCTGTTTGAAAATCGCTTCATTTCTGCGAATGTGCGAAATATCTTCGAAAGATATATAAAAGTATTTCAGACCGTCATCAATTGCTGAACACTCTAACTTTAACGAATACATATCACCATCGAAATTAAGGTCTGCAACTTTTGAAGATAACTCTCCTACTCTTGCTATTTCTACAAGATTTTCAATTTCTTCGGTAAAATTTTCCGGTAATAAATCATCTTCATTCCTATATAACTGCATAAAATCACTCCCTCTTTTGTTTAATGCAATTATTTTATTCTCATCAATTCCATATACCAATGAAGGGATTGCTTTATGAACAAATAAATTTTTTGAATTAATAAATCTATTTACAAATGAGTCATCTGATTCTCTTCTAAACTCAAATTTAATGAGTAAAAGGTTTTGTTTTTCGAAGTTAAGTTTCGAATAGCTTTCTAAATAAATTAATGTATTCTCATCTACATGAACTTCTGAGGGAAGATTATTAACATCAATCTTACCATCATTATACATTGACAGAAACTCGCGATGTAACTTTGGGGTATGCATAAACATCTCGAGCAGATTACTTTCGTAAGGGAGCTTATCAGAAATGATTTTTTTTAAAACGTCAGATATTACAACTATATGACCACTATATTCAACCAGTACCAAAGGAGACTTGGAATATCTGATTAGGTCTAATAATGCAGCTTCAGCCATATAAACTGTTATATTGAATTTTGGGTTAATAAACTGAACTCAAAAACAAATATCTTAAAAATAACTACTGTTTAAATTTATAATATTCATTTAGAGGTTCAACCGGTCTTAGATTAGCTAATTTAACATTTTTCAACAAATAACAACACTTTTACACCTAATATAAAGGACTTTACATTTACCTAACATAGCATATATGAGGATACTGGTATTATTGAAAAACAATCTCTACAGGTAATAAGCCATAAATTCACATGTCAAAAACTGTCAGATATGTTTAAAAATCAATATCCATAAATGTAAATTATGACAATATGACACCTGCAGCTATTTGGCATAAACTTTGAATTTTGCTGTTCAGATAAAATTTGACAAATAATTTAAATTACAATAAAATGGCAAAAGGAAAGATTAATGTTACGGCAGATAATATTTTCCCGGTTATTAAGAAGTTTTTATACTCAGACCACGAAATATTTTTAAGAGAGTTAGTATCAAATGCAGTAGATGCCACCGAAAAGCTTAAACACCTTAGCTCTATGGGTGAATTTAAAGGTGAAGTTGGCGATACAAAAATTGATATTTCTATTGATAAAGATGCCAGAACACTTACTATAAAAGATCGTGGTATTGGTATGACTTCAGAAGAAGTTGAAAAATATATTACTGATATTGCCTTCTCGGGAGCAGAAGAATTCATGGAAAAATACAAAGATCAAATGGACGGTAAAGATCTTATCGGACACTTTGGTTTAGGTTTCTATTCTGCATTTATGGTTGCTGACAAGGTTGAAATTTTCACTAAATCTTTCAAAGAAGGCAGTGAGGCTGTACGTTGGGAATGCGACGGGTCTCCGGAATATATTTTAGAGTCAACAGATAAGAAAGAAGACAGAGGTACAGAAATTGTATTACATATCGACAAAGATTCTGATGAATTTATTGAAAACCACAGAATTAGCGAACTGCTTAACAAGTATTCTAAATTTGTTCCGGTTGAGATAAAATTCGGAGAAAAAGATGAAACTGTTAAGGAAGGTGAAGGCGATGATGCCAAGGAAACTACTGTTAAAGTAGACAATATCATCAACAACACTAACCCGGCATGGACAAAGGCCCCGGCTGATTTAAGTGACGAGGATTACAACAACTTCTATCGCGAATTGTACCCTTCTAATTTTGAAGATCCATTGTTTCACATTCACCTAAACGTTGATTATCCTTTCAATCTTACCGGAATCCTATATTTCCCTAAGATTTCGAAAACTATGGATATGCAGAAGGATAAAATCCAACTGTATCAAAATCAGGTTTTCATTACCGATAATGTTGAGAACATAGTTCCTGATTTCTTAAACATGCTTAAGGGTGTTATAGATTCTCCGGATATTCCTTTAAATGTTTCCCGTTCTTATTTACAGGCCGACGCTGCCGTAAAAAGAATTTCAGGACACATCACCAAGAAGGTTGCTGATAAGTTAAATTCAATGTACAAAAATGACAGAGAGGATTTCCAAAAGAAATGGGATGATATCAAAATCATTATCGAATACGGAATGCTTTCTGAGCAAAAATTCTATGACAGAGCTAAAAAATTCGCTCTTTATCCAACTATTGACGGTGAGTTTTTCACTTTTGAAGAGCTTACAGAAAAGGTAAAAGACAATCAGACTGATAAAGACGGAAATACTGTTATCCTTTACGCAGGAAATAAAGAAGCACAACACGCATATATCGAGAGAGCAAAAGAAAAAGGCTACGAAGTATTATTACTTGATTCTCCAATCGTTTCTCACCTTATTCAGAAAATTGAAGGCGAAAACGAAAAAATTAAGTTTGCCCGTGTTGATGCTGATTCAATCGAAAAGCTTATCGATAAAAATGAAACAGTAATTTCTAAATTATCGAAAGAGGAAGAAGAAACTCTTAAGCCTGTTATCGAAGGAGCTATCAGCGATTCAAAATATACAATTCAGATGGAGGCTTTAGATTCTAAAGAACTTCCGTTTCTGGTTACTGTACCCGAATTTATTCGCCGAATGAACGAACAGGCTCAAACCGGCGGCGGAATGATGGGAATGGGTCAGATGCCTGAAATGTATAATTTAGTAGTTAACACTAACAATGAATTGGTTTCTGAAATTCTTAGCGAAGAAGATGAAGAAAGAAAAGGACGCCTGGTTCGTCAGGGATTCGACCTTGCGAAACTTCAGCAAAATCTTCTTCACGGAGAAGAATTGACTAAATTCATTAAACGAAGTGTTGATTTGATTAAATAAAATCAATTATATTTTTTCATACAAACCTCGAAGTATAGTTACTTCGAGGTTTTTTTAATTAATAAAATGAAACGAGCATGAGCAACAATTTTCACATACAGAGGAATGACTATCTCATGCGAATACCATCTGACCGATGAAAAACAAATTGTAAACAGATGAAACAATTTATTCATAAATAACGTTTATCTTTAAATAAGATAATAATAAACAAACTTGGTATGAATAGATTAAAGATATTATTTATTACAATTATAATTGCACTTGCAATAAATGTTGAAGCTCAGGAAAAAGAAAACATCAGAACATTAGCCGTTCAGGGAAATGGTGAGATAAGTGTAAAACCCGATGTAGCAAACATTAATTTTATGCTTTCATCCGTAAATATGGATTTTGAGGAAGCAGTAGATGAATTAAATAAAAAAATAAACAAACTCACAAAATCACTGAAAAGGGCCGGAATAAAGAAAGAGGAAATATATTCTTCGAATTACACTATAAAAAAGGAATATCAGCACGATTATCAAAACAGAGAAAAAACATTTATCGGCTATAAGGTATCTCACTCAATAACTCTTCAAACCTCAGCAGATACAAAATCGGTGAACAAAGTTTTCGATGCCTTAATTTCAAGTTTAAAAGATGTAGAACTAACATTGAGCTTCGGAATAAAAAATACTGAACAAATAAAAAATGAGCTGATAAAAAAAGCCATCGAAGATGCGAAACAAAAAGCTTCGTTAATGGCTCAGGCATCAGGTGTTAAGTTATTGAAAATACAAACTATTAACTACCACAGCTCCCCTATTCATTTCAGATCCGGCACTAACTCAATGATGGTTTCAAAGAAGATGGAAGCTGATGTTGTAATGGTTGAAGACTTCAACCCTGCAAAGATTAAACAAAACACACAGGTAAATATTATTTGGGTGATAGAGTAGTTTGAAATAAAATGACCCAATGAACATTTTACTGACAATAGGGTTACTGCTAATCATAGGTTATTCGGCAGGTTGGTTGCTGGACAAAATAGGATTGCCTAAAATAATCGGTTACATTGTTACCGGAATAATTCTAAGCCCGAATACCACCGACTTTATTGATGGAGAATTTATTGAGAACACTTCCCCCCTCATGGATATTTGTTTAACATTCATAGCCTTTGAGGTGGGAGGTGCTTTAAAATGGTCAAAAATAAAAAAACATGAAAAGGAAATTATAAGTATAACACTACTGGCTAGTTTTTTCCCATTTATATTAATTACAGCATCTATTATAGTTCTTGGATTTATATTTCCAGCAATACTCCCTCTGGCACCACTATCCCTAATACTGTTAGCTATACTCCTGGGAGCTTTGTCGAGCCCCACCGACCCTACCGCTACATTTGCAATTATGCATCAATACAAGGCGAAAGGCAAAGTATCAGACACCATTATAGGTGTAGCTGCCCTTGATGATGTAATAGGTATTTTAATATTCAGTATTACCATTGGTGTTATTTCGATCACCAATGGAAACTATGAAGGTGTTTTTGGCAACCCGATTGCATTTTCTATTTATCAAATAGGGCTAAGTATACTTATTGGTGCCGCCATTGGCTATTCATTTTGCCTGATCTCAAAAATTATAAAATCAATTAGTGAAGGCCAATGGGTTGTAATAGTTTTTTCGCTGCTTATTTTCTCTGCCGGTATTTCTAAATTATTAGACACTGACGAAATCCTTTCTTCAATGACTATGGGAATGGTTGTAGTAAACCGCTGTAAAAAACAAAAAATTATTTTCAGGATTTTAGAGCGTTATACCGAAGAAATAATTTTCCTTTTCTTTTTCCTTCTCAGTGGTTTACATCTTGATATAAGCTCAATTCCCAAGGCAACATCTTTAATATTAATTTTTGTGATTTTCAGGACAGTTGGTAAGTATTTAGGAGTTAGTACGGGAGCCCGAATGGTAAAAGCCGACCCTAAAATTGGCAAATACACTGCAGGAGGACTAATTCCCCAGGGAGGAATTGTTATCGGACTTGTATTGAGTATATATCAGGATCCTCAATTCAAAGAAATTTCAGAAATACTACTGACTACAATAATGGGGGCGATAATTATTCACGAATTGATAGGACCTGTAATAACGAAAAATTCACTGAAGAAAGCCGGAGAGTTAAAAAAGAATAAGAAAAGACATAACTGATTAAAAACTTAATCAAATAAAGTTTAAGGCAAAAGCATTTAACTTTTTTGTTTACCCCACACAAAGGTTCATTTAGGATGTTAATCAAATAATAGTAATTTTGATTACAACAAATACAAACAATGAATAGCCCGGCACAATATAAGTTTCTAATTACCCTATTATTTCTGGCACAGGCAATATTTGCTCAGGTCAGCAGTAAGTTTGATAAAATCTGGCTGGATAATCTTGCAGCAACCGAATCAAAAAGTTTTAAAAACTCAAGCGATATTCCCACTTATCATACAGCTAATTACGACATAAAGTACCACAGACTTTCATTTTATATCGACCCTGACAATTACTTTATCGACGGAGAAGTAACAAGTTATTTTGTATTTAAAAACGAAAGTGACGAAATTAAATTTGATTTTACCGATCAGATTAATGTGGAAGAAGTAATCTACAATAATAAGGTTATCAGTTTTTATCAATTGAACAACATTCTAACATGCGAATTACCATCATTGGCACCAAGAGGAATTCTGGATTCTATAAAAATAAAGTACAGTGGTAGTCCTCCGGCCGATAATGCTGCCTTCACAAAAAGTGAACATAACAACACTCCTATTATTTGGACATTATCAGAACCCTATGGAGCTAAAGACTGGTGGCCATGCAAACAAGACCTCACCGATAAAGCCGACTCAATAGAAGTAATTATTTCGTCACCTAAAGAATACAGGTCTGTGAGTAACGGTTTATTAGTGAAAGAAGAAGTAATTGATGATAAAAGAGTCTGCAAGTGGAAACACAACTATCCTATTCCGGCCTACCTTATCGCAATAGCCACCACAAATTATGTCGACTTCACTATCGACTATGAAAGTATTGGAGGAAATATTATTCCTATCCAGAATTTTGTCTACCCGGAGAATGAATCAACCGTTAAAACAGAAACATATTATACTACTGGGGTAATGAGCTTATTTGAAAATCTTTTTGAAATATATCCCTATAGTAAAGAAAAATACGGACATGCCCAATTTGGCTGGAATGGAGGTATGGAACACTCAACAATAAGCTTTATGGGGAGGTTCGATCAGGACTTAATAGCGCATGAACTGGCCCATCAATGGTTTGGAGATAAAATAACATGTGCTTCGTGGCAGGATATATGGCTAAACGAAGGATTTGCAACATATCTGACCGGCTTAACTTATGAACATAATAAAGGTGATTTCAACGGTTGGTTAACAGGAACCATAAATATAATAACTGAAGAGCCCGGAGGAAGTGTTTTTGTAAAAGATACTACTAATATTAGTGATATTTTTAGTGGCAGATTATCATATGCAAAAGGTGCTATGGTTTTACACTCCCTAAGATGGCTTATTGGTGATGATAATTTCTATAGCGCTATTAAGAATTATCTGAAGGACGAAAAACTTTCTTATTCTTATGCCAAAACTGATGATCTGAAAATGCATTTCGAAAATGTTTATGGTCAGGATTTGGATTATTTTTTCGACCAATGGATCTATTCCGAAGGCTATCCAAGTTACCAAATAGAATGGTATCAGGATAATGAATACAATCTGCTATTATCAATTAAACAGTCACAATCACATCCTTCGGTCACTTTCTTTGATATACCTGTCGAATTAAAAATAAAAGGCTACTCGGGCGAAGAATTACTTTACAGAATTGAGATTGACAGCAGTCACTATACCACAAAAAAGCTTATTGATTTTCCTGTTTCTGAAATAAAATTCGATCCTAACAAATGGTTAATTACCAAGGATAATACGGTAAACTATAACCCAAATTTATCTCCCGAAAACACTACTATAAATAAATGGAATTCCTTTTTTAATGACGATGGAGAACTAATAATCAGATCGTACCACTATCCTATCGGTAATGTAAATATCAGACTGGTTGATATTAACGGAAAAAATATACTATCCGAAATACTGAACTGCGATAGAAACCACATTATTAATCCCGGAAAGTTAAATAAAGGGATATACCTTTTGATCATAAATGAAAATGGAAAAGTTTACACCAATAAGATGATAAATTAGAATTTAGATACCAGACTATAGATCAACCTCTAACAGAGGTAATTTTCAGACAAAAAAATACCCTGAAGATTTCTCAACAGGGGACTTTAAACTGAACCATATATAAACGACACTAACTTTACAGTATAGTATTTTATTCAAAAAAAATGTGGAAAATACCGACAGCATATTTATATTCGCACGCTTAAAAATGCTGACGGCCTCCCACTCTAACCAAAACTATAAACCAAAAGAACCATTTAAGCGTGCATTGTGATAAAGAACTCTAACTGATGATTTTTAACAAAGCAACTGTTTGTCTTTATCAACGCTGCAAATATAAGATCATTTAATTAAGTGTACAAACAACACTAAGTGTTTTTTTATCTCTCCTCTATTATCAATTACTCTTTCATCATTATCAATCATATTTTCACCCCTTTTCTTTTAAATCAGAAGGGCAATTCTACAAATTTCAAAATATTGTTATTAAAAACTATACCCTCTAAAGAATAAAAATTATAATTTTACATTTTCAAACAACAAATTATTGCAAATAACAATTATGAAAAATACAGCATTCAAACAAATTCATGAAAAACTGGGAGCTAAAATGGTTCCTTTTGCAGGATTTTATATGCCTGTTCAGTATGAAGGACTGATAGCAGAACACCTAAACGTAAGAGAAAACGTCGGGGTATTTGACGTTTCTCATATGGGAGAGTTTTTCGTTAGCGGACCTAAAGCATTTGAATTAGTTCAATATATTACATCAAACGATGTGTCCAAGTTAGAAAACGGCAATATTCAATATTCTTGTATGCCTAATAACGATGGAGGAATTGTTGATGATTTGTTGGTTTACAGAATCAATGAAGAAAAATACATGTTGGTAGTTAATGGGGCTAACCTGGATAAAGACTGGGCATGGGTTTCTGGTAAAAATGAAGCTTACGGAGCTGATATTATCAACCTGTCTGATGAATATTCTCTATTAGCTGTACAAGGTCCCAAAGCTGCTGCTGCGCTTCAATCGCTTACAAATGTTGATATGGCGGGATTGAAGTACTATACATTCGAAATTGGAACATTTGCCGGTATAGAAGATATTATTATTTCGGCAACAGGATATACCGGATCAGGAGGTTTTGAAGTATATTTCAAAAATGAACACGCCAACCATATGTGGGATAAAATTTTCGAAGCAGGAAAAGATTTTAATATTAAACCTATCGGACTTGGAGCAAGAGACACTTTAAGACTTGAAATGGGATTCTGTCTGTACGGAAATGATATTAACGACACTACTTCTCCTCTTGAAGCAGGGTTGGGATGGATAACTAAATTCACAAACGACTTCAATAATTCGGAGTATTTAAAAAAGCAAAAAGAAGAAGGAATAAAAAGAAGACTGGTTGCTTTCGAAATGGAAGGAAAAAGAGTTGCACGACACGGTTATGACATTGTTGATGCTGACGGAAATAAAATTGGAGAAGTAACTTCCGGAACAATGGGCCCATCGGTAGAAAAATCTATTGGTATGGGATACGTTCCTAAAGAACTGATGAAAGCAGGTTCAGAAATCTTTATCCAGATCAGAAAAAATATTATTCCTGCCAAAGTGGTAAAATTACCGTTTTATAAGGGGTAATAAGATTATAAGTACACAGGCTGTATAAGAAGTTATAAATACAATTATACAGCCTTTTTTAGCTATTATTCGTAAATTTATCAGAAAGAACAACCTTAAAATATAGATGATTATGCAGATAAATAAATATATAGACCATACAGTCTTAAAAGCTACAAGTACAGAAAAAGACATAGTTGAGCTCTGTAATGAAGCGAAAGAATATAACTTTTATGCAGTTTGTGTAAATGGTTGTTATGTCCATTTGGCTAAAGAAAATCTAAAAAACACTGATATTTCTATTGCAGCAGTTATTGGCTTTCCTTTGGGTGCAATGTCGAAAGATGCAAAAGTTTTTGAAGCTAAAAAGTGTATTGAAGATGGTGCCAACGAGATAGATATGGTACTAAATGTTGGCTTATTAAAATCGGGGAAACATATAGAAGTAGAACAGGAAATTAGAGAGATAAAAGAAGCTATTGGCGATAATATACTCAAGGTTATTTTCGAAAATTGTTATCTGACAAAAGATGAGATAAGAATTGCAAGTGAACTTTCGGTAAATGCTAATGCCGACTTTGTTAAAACTTCTACAGGCTTCGGTACTGACGGGGCTACTTATGAGGATGTACTGATTATGAAAGCAGCTGTTGACGGAAAAGCTCAGATTAAAGCAGCTGGTGGTGTTAGAGATCTGGAAACTGCCATGAAGTATATCGAAATGGGAGTTAACAGGTTAGGAACTTCTTCAGGTGTTTCATTGGTTACAACAGGAAAAAGTAAAGAAGGTGAATATTGATATATCATTTTAAAATACACATAAAAAGCCCGGAGTTATTTTATTATCCGGGCTTTTTTTTTAACAAATTTCTAAAAAAACAAAAACTTTACATCTAAATTCACTCGCGTAATCATCTGATTTTAAATACTTTATAGTAATTAGCCAAGTATTCACTAAATTTATATAAACAAACTAAAATAAGATGAAAAGATATTGCCCCTACAGGAAATTCCCTCCTTACAAGTATCTGCCGGGGAAAAATCCGGATCCGATTCGCAAAGGAGGATACAGAGAATCAAAAAAAGACCCGATGGCAACAGCCATTACAAGAAACAACTATCAGGACAACGAAAACTACCGTTTCGCTATAGACCTGACGAATTACGGATACTACTGGGAAGCACACCTATATTATGAGGCTCTGTGGAATGCCCATAAACGTAAGGGGAGTATTGCCGATTTTTTTAAAGCAATGATTAAAATGGTTACTTCCTCTTTTAAGGAAGAAGCAGGTAAAATAGAATCTTCGGGCAGACTACTAGAAGGAACCCTCAGCTTACTAAACTCACTCCCCGCTGATTTTAATTTAGGAATTAACATCAGCGAGCTCAGGAATCAATTAAATACTCGTGATAAGATACATATAGTGTTCGAATAATAAAAAAATCAAAGTCTGTTATTTCCAGAAATAGGTTGCATATTTTTTAAAAATAAATGAACCTAGAATTAAGATTACTTCCTAGGCTCGGTACCTCTGTGCTTTCTATAGCTTTTATTAGATCCGCCTTTTCGGGGCTTTACACCTCTGCGTGAATGATGATGTGGTTTATCAGACTTAGGTGAACTCTTTAATTTTTCATCAATATATTTTTCCAAATAAGGATGTTCCTCTATAACAGGAACTTTAAATCCTATTAATTTTTGTATATCACGTAAATACGCTTTTTCCTCCTCATCGCAAAAGGAAATTGCACTACCACTGGCTTTAGCCCTTCCTGTTCGACCAATACGGTGAACATAGGTTTCGGATATATTTGGTAATTCGTAATTAATAACATGCGAAAGTTCATCTACATCAATTCCCCTAGCCGCAATATCTGTTGCCACCAGAATTTGAATTTTACCTTCTTTAAAATTATTAAGAGCAAGTTGTCGGGCTTTCTGAGTTTTATTACCATGGATTGCGGCAGACTTTATTCCATCTTTATCCAATATCTTTACAATCTTATTAGCCCCGTGTTTTGTTCTGGAAAAAACTATTGCAGACTCTATTGAGTTCTCTTTTATAAGGTGCAACAACAACCTGGCTTTCCTCCTTTTATCTACAAAATAAACAGACTGTTCTACATTTTCTGCAGTTGTACGTTCAGGTTCTATTGTAACCTTCTCCGGGTTACCTAAAATCTTGTTTGACAATTTTACAATATCCGGCGGCATTGTTGCGGAAAAAAACAATGATTGCCTTTTGGGAGGAAGTTTAGAAATTATTTTGCGAATATCATGAATGAATCCCATATCCAACATATGGTCTGCCTCGTCTAAAACAGAAAACTGAATATCCTTAAGCGATATATACCCCTGATCCATAAGGTCCAATAACCTTCCGGGGGTTGCCACAAGAACATCCACACCATTTCTCAGGGCATTAACCTGAGTTCCCTGTTTCACTCCTCCAAAAATTACAGTATTCTTAATTCCCGTAAATTTCCCGTAGATAGTAAAGCTATCTGCAATCTGTATCGCTAACTCACGCGTAGGAGTAACCACCAATGCTCTAATTTTACGAGCTTTGTTTTTCCTGTAATCTGCAAGATACAATTGCTGTATTATCGGAATTGCAAATGCTGCTGTCTTTCCGGTCCCTGTTTGCGCACACCCCAATAAATCCCTACCCTTTAACAATATGGGTATAGATTGCTCCTGAACAGGAGTTGGATGAGTATAACCTTCAATCTCAAGAGATTTTAAAACAGGCTCAATAATTCCTAACTCTTTAAATGTCATATATTATAATTATGCTGACAAAGGTAGACTAATTAATCGGTGTAATGATTTATTAAAAAAAAATATTAATTTCGCCCATCAGTAACTTAAAAGGTATTTAGCATTAATGATACGATACTGTAGCAGCAAAGCATTCCCTCCATACTCCTTTATCCATGGATTAAACGTAAATCCAAATAAACCCGGTGGCTACAGGCAGCACCTAAATGATCCCGTAGCCGAACCTATTAATTTCGAATCTTTCTTTGAAAGTAAAGAATATCTTTTTGCTATCGATTTAATCAATCATGGTTATTACTGGGAATCGCACGTTTACTTTGAAGCTATTTGGAATGCCCACTTAAGAGTTGGACCAATTGCAAATTACTGCAAGGCTCTTGTTAAAATAGCTGCCGGAGCAATCAAATACGAACAAAACAAAAAAGAATCAGCAAACAGACTTTTTAATGGTGCAAGCGATATTTTTAATAGGTTACCTAATTCATTTTTTTTAGGAATAACCATAGATAATTTGGTGCAACTTACCGAAAAATGGAAAACTGAAGGTCAACAGTTTATTGACCTTCGATTTTGAAAAGCTCATTAATTTACCAGAAGCTTCTTTGATGCTACCTTTAAACTAACTGGATCTATAATTTTAATTATGTAAACTCCATTACTTAGGGAGTTCAGATTTATTTTATTTATTGAATTATCAATATCAACAGTATTTTGATAGACCTCCTGTCCCAGAGTGTTACGTATTGAAACATGAATACTTTTTATTCCGCAAATATCTGTACTAATAGTAATAGTTCTCTCGTCATTTAGTGGTACCGGATAAACACTAATTGATGAATTAAATAATTCGTCAACAATCGAAAGATGAGACTGCTTTAATTGTTCTTTCGCTGAGTTTACACGTCTTTCTATGAATGGTTCTATTCCATACTTTACATGATTATCGGCATTCTCGGTATAGCTATCTTCAAATGTTTGGGTAGAATATCCGAAGTCTAAAAGAAAATATATATCTGAGTAAATTGCTTCAGAAATAAGATCTTTATATGTATATGCAATATTCATCTGATAAGCAGTATTGAACTTTGTTTTAATAAAGTTATCTATACTTTGAGAATATAACTTTGCATATTTTTCTATGCCCAGAATCCTTCTGTATAAAGGTCTTTTTGCATCCCCGTGTTTCGCCCAATCATAAACATTTCTATCACTCCAATCTCTATCTATCCAGTCTATTCCTAAGGTATTATCAGTATCATAGGGAATATATTCAAACCAGCTTTTATTGGGATTATAATACAAATAAAAATTATTGTTGTTATATGAGTATCCATCCCAATGCCCGGTTAATACCTCTATTGCAAGCTGCTTTACATAATCTTCAACATTGAGATAGTTATTTATATTATTCTCAAAATCACTATCAGACGAATTTGACATAAAATAAATAAAAGCTTCCAATTTACTCCTGTCATTTTCATCTTCATTGGTTTTCAACTCATAAATCTCATCATTATAAACCTCACCCGTATTAGCTACATCTGCGCCATATCCACACTTGTATAAATTACCTGTATCGTTACTAAACCTGCTCTTTAAAAACCTGGAATCTACTTGTTCTATACTTGAATACAAGCCCATGTAATTTGAATTAATATACAATTTTACATGGTTAACTCTCGCTACCGGAATATTTGACTCTCTATATAAATTCATTACCATATGCTCGCGCACAGCAGAAGGATCATTTGTTTCAGCCTTAATATTCAACTTTTTTAATCCGAAGAAATACTGATCGTCCGTAAACTTTTCAAAATGCAATTTAAATGATTTCTTCTGTTTAGCTCTTGAAGTATTTCCTCTTAATCGTATACCTAAATCGAGATAAGATATTTCCACACCATTGCTTCCTTTGTAAACAACTGTTGCATGTTGATATTCATCGCTCCAAATATTATCAGGGTGAACCATCCAATCATAATCAGCCTGGTCCATTGTTACTTCAATCGATGGCAGATAATCTTGAACATATTCTTCTCCAAAAACCGGATTATAATCTTGAGCAAATAGTAAACTAGATGTAAATAATAGGAAATTTATTAATAAAGTCTTCATATTTATGAGTTGGCTTACAGTTATTGTACAATATACACTTTGTATGTGTTTGTCAAATATATATTTTTTCTCATGAAATTTATAATGAATCTAAAATTTAGATTTTTGAATTAATTCTTGTATGAATAATTTTATGTTTCGGTTATACCAAGTGTATTTTGATGTGTATTTGGTATTACATATTATCCCCATTTATTTTCATCCAGATTAAGGCAATGTTTTTCTTTTAATGGTGATTTCACATAAATATTTAGTATTTTTAAGAGTATAAGTAAACCTAATCACTAACAGAAAGAATATGGTCGATAAAAAACTAATAACTTTTCAGATATTTGACAATATAATAGATGCTCACATAATTGGTGCTAAGTTAGAGAGTGCGGGTATAGAATGTCATTACATTGGAGAAAATATGGCTTCTATTTATCCCGTTTTTAACGCTTCTATTGCAGGTATTCAATTGCAAATAAAACATAAGGACCTTATTAAGGCCCAATCTATCCTGGGAATAAAAAAATAAGCTAATTATTAAAGATCATTCTCTTCTTTTTTTATCCCAAATTCTTCCAACACATTATCTTCATCAAGTAAAGGAGCTTTCCACGAATTAACACCTAAATCCAGTTTCCCAAATTTAATTGGAAAGTTTAATAATGTTTCTTCATCTGTATCTTTAAAAATCGCTCCCCTTTCCAGAAAGTGATTGTTATTAAGAACATCCTCCAAAGTAGAAACCGGTGTTAAACACATATCGTATTTTTTTGAAATTTCGGTCCACTCCGCTTTTGTTTTTCTCAGGAAAAGTTCAATCACCTGTGTTTTCAACCCATGTTTATGAGCTTCTTCAGGTAAAAGGTAAGCTTTCCATTTTTTCTTACCTACTGCATCACAAAATGTATTCCAGAATTTAGGCTCCAGGGCCCCCAAAGCCATCCAGCCGCCATCTTTAGTCTTATATACATCATAATTAGCAAGACCTCCCGAGAGAGGTGCTTTTTTATACAATCCAATATCATTTTCCCTGCTCTTTCTTGTAAAACTCATTGTCGTAAAGGGCAACAAAGCGTCTGTCATAGACAGATCTATATGCAATCCTTCTCCTGTATTCTTTACAGAATATAAAGCAGTTGTAACAGCTGTCAGCAACATATAGGATCCTCCGGCTATATCGGCCAGTTGAAAATCAGGAACAACCGGTTTACCGTCAGCATCCCTGTTTAAATCCAATACTCCGGAAGTAGCCATATAATTAATATCGTGCCCTGCTCTTGAGTATAACTCTCCAAATTGTCCATAACCACTAAGGGAAATCATTATTAATTTGGGGTTGATTTTTTTTAGACTATCGTAATCCAGATTTAGAGCTTTCATAACACCTGGCCTAAACTGCTCTATCAATACATCAGATTTCTCTACCAGACTCAACAGTATGTTCTTATCCTCTTCTGAATATAAATCAAGAGCTACGCTCCTCTTTGATCTGTTTAACGCTAAATAATAAAGTGATTCTCCATTTTCTACAGGGGGATAAGAGCGAATAGGATCTCCATTTTCGGGATCTTCTATTTTTATAACTTCTGCTCCCATCTGTCCCAGCATTTGTGTAGCCATAGGCCCGGGCAACAATCTGCTCAGGTCTAAGATCCTGACTCCGGTCAAAGGTCCTACCTTTTCGGGGCGTGAAATCTTCTTTTCTGCTTTTTTGAGAATATGTGATCCTTCCTGTTTTTTATATTTCCTGAAACATTTGGTAAACCTCAGCATTTCATTTATATCCGAAACTTTTACTTTGCCGGTTAGCAAGGCCAACTGTGGGTTTATTTCTCCTGTTTCAAGCTTTATATATGTTGATACATTTGACTTTACAATACAATTTGCATCACCGGAAATTCCTTCATTTACTTCTACTTTAGAATCGTGAATTTTTACGCTGAATTTATGTGTATCTTTTATGTCCTTCAGTACAAAATGAACAATAATATTCAGATTTCCTGCTTTTTCAGGGCGGAATCGTATAGGAAGACTTTGAAATAACTGATTAATTTTTCGCATTATTTTTAAAACAATCTCTTAAACATCTTTGTAAACTTCATCATCTCCGCAAGGTTAGAAATCTTTATTTTCCCTGTCATTACGGCCATTTCAGGATTACGTTTCCCCAATTCAAGTTCCTCGTAAATCTTGTCTTTGGCTTTTACCTTACAGTCGGCTTCGCCTTCTAACCCATCCTTAACCCGGCAAATTCCATCCTTCAATGATACGGTAAATTCACCTCCATTATCTCCCGAAATATCAAAGTGAAAAACTGTTGAATATCCATGAGCTTTTTCTTTTCTAACCCTGTTTGCCAAACTCCTGATAATATCGATTGCCTTTTCGGGTTTTTCACTAAACTCTTCTTCTATTTCGGCTTTTACTTCGTGTTTTGCCTCTCCCTTATAGGTAGACCTATACATCGTATCGTCTACAACTATTTTGGCCAGAATTTCGGCCATTATTTCCGTTGTGCCTCCTACTATAGTACTCACCCGTGCATCGCGATATATTCTGCTTATCTCATAATCGTCCATATAACCAAAACCACCAAACATCTGTAAACATTCGTCTGCTACCTTCTTGGCCAGTTCCGAAGTTTTCATCTTTGCGATAGTACATTCTTTTACCAGATATTCCTTTCTGTCGAATGCCTGTGCTATCTGATAGATATATGTCTTTGCCATTTCCACATCGGCATACAAATCTGTAATTCTGTGGCGTAAGACCTGAAATTTGTTGATCGGACGGCCAAACACATTACGCTCCTTCATATACTGTAATGTAATATCGATAGTATACTCACATGCCGCCACATTACCTATAGAGGCCATAAGCCTTTCGAGCTGAAAACTTTCCATTACATAAAAAAAGCCATGACCTTCATCGCCTATTAAATTCTCTTTAGGAACTTTAACATCTTCAAAGAAAATTTCGGCAGTAGCCGAACTGTGGTAACCAATCTTTTCCAATTTTGTTCTGCTAACTCCATCTGCATCCAAATCGACAACTATCAGAGATATTCCATTTATCCCAGCATTGGGATCGGTTTTCACAGCCAGGGTAATAAAATCGCCCTGATAACCATTTGTTATAAATATTTTGGACCCGTTTACCAGATAATGATCGCCCATATCACTTGCAGAAGTACGAATACTCATAACATCAGATCCTGCACCCGGTTCGGTTATCCCCAATGCTCCCAGTTTATCCCCTGAAATTGCACCAGGAATATACTTTTGTTTCAACAGCTCGCTTCCTGCTTCATAAAGATGAGCAAAAGCCATATAGCTCTGCACACCCGCTGAAGCTGCAAAACCCGCAGAGCCAACTTTAGCTGTTTCCTCCAGATATATCAACGAATACAGAAAATCGAGTTCCATACCCCCATACTTTTCAGGATACATCAAACCGAGATATCCCATATCTCCCATTTTCTTCCATATAGATTTAGGAATCGTTTTCTCCTTCTCCCAGGAGTTGATATTGGGAACTACTTCCTTCTGCAAAAACTCACGCAAACTCTCGCGGAACAGATTGTGCTCTTCTGTGAAAATATGATTGTTCATTGTAGGTTAGTTTTTATTCTAAATAGAACATAATTTTACAGTATTAAATTACTTCATTTGTCCATTATTTCAAAATAAAAGGAAAACATATATAATCCTGTGCTTAATCCTTCTTTTATTTTAAACATGATTATTAACTGTTCCATCCTGAAGAATTATAATTCATAATGATTACCTATTCGAAGACCGGAAACTGTTTGTGCCAGGGATTATTCGCAAGTAATTATATTTTGTACTCATGATAACTTCGTAATTGAAGTGGCAGCCTTTTTTATTGAAAAAACAGTAAAACTTTTGCTTTGAGAGCGACCAAAGGAAGCTCCCCAAAGCAAATTTAGCTGAACATTTTTTCTATAAAAAGCTATAACTGATATCCCGTATGGCATCCTAATAAAAATTAGAATTATTGTTTTTCATATCCTCCAACATTTGTGGGCTCTTAAACCTCTTACCAAAACCTTTTTCCAATTCCCCAATCATCTTTACAAACTCCGACAGCCCTTTTCCGTCAATATAGCGGAATGGTCCCCCGAGAAATGGAGGGAAACCTAAACCGAAAATCGCTCCTATATCTCCGTCGCGAGGACTTTCTATTATTCTTTCATCCAAACAGTAAACCGCCTCCAGAACCATTGTTGAAGCCATTCTTTGCTGAATCAACTCATCACTTACCGAAGTATTATCAAAAGTGAAAAATTCATTCAAACCTTCATCAAGCTTACCTTTAATTTTTTTGCCTTTTTCGTATTTCAGGAAGCCTTTATTGTTTTTTCGTCCCTTGTATCCTTTTTCGAACATCTTCAACAGGACTCCGCTGATTTCTACCTCACGTTTATCGAACATCTCCTTTAATCCTCCTTTCATAATGTGGGCACCAACATCAATTCCAACCTCATCAATCAGTGTAATCGGTCCAACAGGGTATCCGAAATCTTTCATTGCTTTATCTATCTGCAGAGGCGGAACTCCTTCTTCCATTAAAAGTAAGGCTTCGTTGATAAAGGGAGCTAAAATCCGGGTTGTATAAAAACCGGGGCCATCCTTAACCACAATACAGGTTTTCCCCTGTTTTATACCTACATCCAAAGCTGTTGCTGTTACCCAATCGGCTGTTTTATCTGTTTTAATAATTTCGAGAAGCGGCATTTTAGGTACGGGAGAAAAATAGTGCATACCTATCACGTTTTCAGGATTTTTTGATCCTTTGGCAACATCGGCAATTGGCAATGCTGATGTATTTGTAGCTACAATAGTTTCCTCCGAAATATTTTCCTCCAGTTCCTGAATAACCTTGTGTTTAATATTTAAATCTTCAAATACAGCCTCTATTACCAAATCTGTTGAATTAAATCCTTCGTAATTCTTTGTAAAGGCAATTTTATTCATTTTTGTTTCTGCATCTACAGACTTCAAAATTCTTCGTTTCACCTTTTTATTAAAGCTCTTCCACAGATTCTTATGTGCTTTTTCGAGTGATTCGTCAGAAATATCCTTTAGCACTATATCATAGCCTTTATTAACAGAAACCTCAGCTATCCCCTCGCCCATCAGTCCGGCACCAAGTACAGATATATTATCTACCTTTTTTACCTTATCCTGAAGCGGATTTTTTTTCAATTCCGTCATTCCGAGGAAAATCTGAATCAATTCGGCTGATTCGGGGCTGACCATTAAATCTGAAAATAAATTAACTTCATTTTCGATTGCTATATCCCGTTTGTTGGCCAGGCCGAACTTTACACTTTCAATTATTTTAAGAGGAGCCGGATAATTACCACGTGTTTGTCGCATCACAGCTTTCCTGGCCTCCTTGTATATAACATTTTTAGTTATCGGATTACTTTCAAGTAATTTCTGAGCTGCTGTTCTTTTATCTTTTCTCTTAAACTTTTTACTGGCAATACTCTCTACCAGTTGTTTTGCTGAATCCAATAACTTCGATTTATCAACCAGCTTATCAACCAATCCTATTTTCTTTGCCTTTCCTGCAAAAATATTTTTTCCGGTAAGCATAATATCAAGAGAATTTTGCAAACCAACCAGACGCGGAAGTCTTACTGTTCCACCCATACCAGGCAACAAACCGAGCTTTACCTCGGGCAAAGCCATTATTGTTGAAGGGTCGTCAGAAGCAACTCTACCTTTACAGGCAAGCGACAGTTCGGTTCCTCCCCCCATGCAAAAACCATGTATAGCCACTACTACAGGTTTTGATAAATCTTCAATTTTTTTCAGGATTGAATGTCCTGCTAATGCCGCTTCCTTAGCCTCCTGTTTATCATATCCGACAAAAGCCTTTATATCGGCACCGGCCATAAAACTTTTTTTCTTACTGATAATCACTCCACCAATTAGCGAAGAATCATTTTCAATCTTATCTATTATGCTTACAAAATGATCTAAAACATCAATCGTAAGAATGTTCGCTTCTGAATTTGGTTTATCAAGCCAGATAATTCCGATGTTATTCTGTATTTCTAAGTATGGATATTCTTGTGTGATCATTTTTTTTTAGATTTTTATTCCAAGTATTAACTTTAGAATTTAGACTTTCTGTCTATTATCTACCGTAAAACATGGTAAGTTTTCCACTTTTTTCTTTACTCTTTTTTCTTTCCTCTTTTATCTTTACTCTTTTATCTTTATTCTTTTATCTTTTCAAACCCTCTTCAACAACATCGCATGTCCGTGTCCGCCCGCAGCACATGCCGCAATCATAGCCAGTTCCTTATCTTCGCGATGAAGTCTGTTTACAGCAGTTGTCAACAGTCTTGCTCCCGTGGCTCCAAAAGGATGCCCTAAAGCCAGAGAACCTCCATGGATATTTAATTTATCTAATGGTATTTCGCCTATGGCTTTTGATTTTCCCAGATTTTCTTTTGCAAACTTATCGGAATTCAGAACCTTTAAATTAGCAAGTAACTGAGCTGCAAAAGCCTCGTGATATTCAAATACTCCAATATCATTAAGCGATAATCCGGCAGCATCCAAAACTTTTGGTGTGGAATAAGCCGGACCTAATAATAGTTCATCTTTTGGGCTACGGGCTGTAAAAGTGAACTCTTCTATATATGCTAATGGTTTCAAACCCATTGCCAGAGCCTTTTTTTCTGACATCAATAGCACTACAGCTGCTCCATCCGTTAAAATTGATGAATTAGCCGCAGTTAGAGTTCCGTTTTTCTTATCGAAAGCGGGGCGCAGTTTTGCTATCTTTTCTACAGTAGAATCAGCTCTATAAGTATTATCTTTCTTTACGATTTTATTTTTCGGAAAAGATGTTGTAGAACTTATTTCTTCATCCAAATAGCCCAATTTTTCTGCTTCACCTGCCAAATTATGACTTCTCACTGCAAAAATATCCTGTTCCTCACGTGTAATACCAAAATTAGCAGCCAGTCTGTCAGCATCAACTCCCATCGTGACTCCTGTTGTAAACTCAGTAATATCCGGGGTTACAGGTTTAAAGTCCGAAGGACGCAAGCTTGCAATAAATTTCAAACTGTCAACCGGTGATTTTATCTTTCGTGCGTTAAATAATTTTTTACGCATTTTCTTTGGAAAACCAATTGGTATATCAGATGTGTTATCCGTTCCTCCGGCTATTACCACATCAGCCTGACCCAGCTTTATCATATTGGCAGCCTGTGCTATCGCTACATTAGCAGATATACATGCCTGCGAAACAGTAATTGCGGGTATTGTTGCAGGTAATCCGGCAACTAACATCGATTCCCTGGCCACATTAGGTGTACGGACATTATGAATTACCGTTCCCATAATTACCTGATCTACATCTTCACGCTTAATTCCACTTTTACTCAATAGACCACTAATTGCCGATGCCCCTAACTGGTAAGACATCATATCCTGATAAAATGTACCTGATTTCAAGAATGGTGTTCTCGTTCCGGCTACAAATACAACTTTCTCCATTATCTGCTGTTAATTCGTTTATATACTAATAAAATTACTTTTTTATTTTGAGCAAATCCCCAATTTAATTGTACTATAAAATTCCCTGTAGAAATCACTTAACTCAATACCATAAGATTCTCTGATACTATCTCCCCGTAACCTCAACATTTGCAGTAGTCCTGTAGTCATAGCCCAAATACTTTTCGACAATACTTCAGGTTTAATATCTCCCCTGAGTGTACCATCCGAAATTCCTTCCTCAATGGTTTTTATCATCATGGAATCTAACACATACAGGTTATTTAACGAATCTTCTCCTGTAATTTTATACTTATCCGCTTCGTAAATAGATACAAACTCATGGTACTGTTCATACTTTAAGGCAAATTCGAAATAAGCCGATCCAAAAGCTTTGACCTTTTCATAACCATTCATCTCCGGCTTAATATTTTCCGTGATAATCTGTTCCAGTTTGCGAATAGCCTTTTTATTTATTTCTGATAGGATCTCCTCCTTTGAATCAAAATACTTATAGATAGTAGCCTTGCTAAACTCAGATAACCTGGCTACATCATCCATTGTAAAACTGTTAATTCCTTTTATAGAACATAATTTTTCAGCTGCCGCGATCATCTCTTCACGTCGAACTTCTTTTTCTCTGTCTCTTCTGCTTATACTCATGGTTTCCTTAGTGAACTATCAGTTTACTAAAGTAATTATTTATGGCTAATAAAATAGTTTTAACAGAAAAATTCCTGATAAAGAAATAATAGCTATTCTTTACTAATTATAAACCGTAAAAATAACCAAAGCAATTATTTCTCTGATTATCAATTCAAAACCCGCTAACACACGTCTTTTTTCACGGGTATTAGCGGGTTTTTCCAATTAGTATATTTCAGATAATTATATGATTAATCAATTTCTAAATTGGCAAACCATTCTGAATAGCTTTCTAATTCATCCTCTCTAATAAAAGCTTCGGGGTGTTGCCCTAAATAATCATGTAGAGGCATCCATCTTCGCTTTATTAGATCAGATATTTTCTCAAGCTTCTTTCTTCTTTCAGATAAAGGATATTTTTGCCACTCTGAAAAGTTCAATTTATTTTTTCCGTCTTCCACATGACCAGAGATATACCATGAAACCGGTGAAATATCAGCATACCAAGGGTATTTAGTACTGTTAGAATGACAATCATAACATGCATTAGAAAGCATATTGCGGATATTTTGTGGAGTTTCAATATTATTTACAAAAGAATGATCTGTAATTACTTCCCCATCATTCTTAGCAGGTCTTATAAACTGGATTCCGATAAAAACAACTAAAAAGAAATAGAAAATATATTTTAATGGTTCCATTTACCTCCTAATTACAAATTGATTATCAGGCATTCTCACTTTGGCCAAAGCTGCATATTTATCACTATTAAGGCGATATCCTACAGGCAGCACCAATACACTCTTTTGCCCCTCTTTATGCAGTTCTAAAAGTTCATCGTACTTCTCTGGCTGAAAACCTCCTATCGGACATGAATCTATATCTTCAACAGCACATACTGTAAGCAAATTACCTAGAACAATATGGGCCTGATTTGCTGCCCACTCATTTTTTTGCTCAGAATTCATGCCTGATAAAAATCCCTTTATCATTTTAGACATTCCCTCCAGACTATCTTTGGTACGACCTCTTTGCTTTGACGTGAGTTCTACATATTCATCAACTTCATTATCGCCAATTTCAGCATTTACCGTAATTACCAAAAGGTGTGATGCTTCTGCAACCTGTCTCTGACCCCATGAAAATTCTACAAGCTTTTCGCGTAAAGCCTTATTTTCGACCAATACAACTTTTGCCGGTTGTAATCCGAAAGATGTAGCCGTTAGATTAGCAGCACTCAGAAGTTTACTTATTTGTTCGTCGTTTAATGCTTTTTCAGTATCAAATTGCTTAACAGCATACCGCCAATTTAATTTATCTATAATCTCCATATTTTTTCTCTTATGATTGGGGCAAAAATACAATGATTTTATGACCGGCATCATATTAATTTCCTATACCGGAATAAATATATTTAATGTATCATAGAAAATGATAGGATATTGATTTACGCAGCTTATTTCCTAAAGATTAATTACGTAATAAAAACAAATATTTACACGTCTAACCTCTAATACCTAACACCTAATAAAGCTTTTCTTTCAGGTATTTTGCAGTATACGTATCCGCTGATTCAAGCATTTCTTCCGGAGTACCTTCAAACAATATTTTACCACCGTCTACACCTCCTCCTGGACCTATGTCGATTAACCAGTCGGCAGATTTAGCCACGTCCAGATTATGTTCAATCACAACTATTGTATGACCTTTCTCTATCAGCGCATTAAAAGATTTCAAAAGTTTTTTGATATCGTGAAAATGCAATCCTGTTGTAGGCTCATCAAATATAAACAGTGTCTTTCCGGCTTTGGCTCCTTTAGATAAAAAGTAGGCAAGTTTCACTCTTTGGGCTTCTCCTCCCGACAGCGTACTGGAAGCCTGCCCTAAGTGGATATATCCCAAACCTACATCCTGCAATGGTTTAATTTTTTTACAAATTCTCAATTGCTCGTGTTTCTTAAAAAAATCTATTGCCTGATTTACGGTCATATCAAGAATATCATATATTGTCTTATCCTCAAACTTCACTTCCAGGATTTCTTTTTTAAATCTTTTTCCTCCACAATCCTCACAGGTCAGATGAACATCGGCCATAAACTGCATTTCTATCGTAACTTCCCCTTCACCCTTACAGGTTTCGCATCTTCCTCCTTCAACATTGAAAGAAAAATGTTTAGGCTTATAGCCCCGTGCCTGGGAAAGTTTAATATTAGAGAACAGGTCCCTTATTTCGTCATAAGCCTTTAAATACGTAACAGGATTAGACCTCGAAGATTTACCTATCGGATTTTGATCTACAAACTCTACATTTTTTATCTCGCCTAAATCTCCATTTATTGAGCTATGATGACCGGCTTTTTCTCCATATCCTAAAATGTGTTTCTGCACTGCGGGATATAAAATTCTTTTCACCAATGAACTTTTCCCTGAACCACTTACACCCGTAACTACAGTTAAACCGTGTAGAGGAAATTTAACATTTACATTCTTAAGGTTGTTCTCTCTTGCCCCTATAATCTCAATACTATCCTTAAAACTACGTCTCATTGCCGGGATTTCGATCTCCATTCTTCCCGTTAGGTATTTCGAAGTCAATGAATCTGCTTTCTCCAGTTGATCATGAGTTCCTTCGAAAACTACTTCCCCCCCATGAATTCCGGCCTCAGGTCCTATATCGATGATATAATCGGCATATTTCATAATGTCTTCATCATGCTCTACCACTATCACTGTATTTCCTAAATCGCGTAACTTTTTAAGTACTCCTATCAGTTTCTCCGTATCTTTTGAATGTAAACCAATACTCGGTTCATCCAAAATATACATAGATCCTACAAGACTTGAACCTAAAGATGTAGCTAAATTTATCCTCTGCGATTCTCCACCGGAAAGGGTAGACGATGTTCTGTTTAAAGTCAGATAACCTAAACCTACATCAAGCAGGAATCCCAGTCTGGATTTTATTTCGGCAATAAGTCTTTTTGCTACCTGAATTTCATATTTATTAAACTCTACCGAATCAATAAAAACCTTCAGTTCATTAAGTGGCATCTCTACTAATTCGGAAATACTCCTGCTTCCGATTTTAACATATTCTGCCTCCTTTTTAAGACGTTTTCCACCACACTCAGGACATATAGTTTTTCCCCTATAACGGGAGAGCATTACCCTATACTGGATTTTATATGAATTTTCTTCAACCATTTTGAAGAAATCATTAATCCCATTGAAAGATTCACATCCTTTCCAAAGCAAAGCCTTATGCTCAGAACTCAATTCATAATAAGGCTTGTGAATTGGAAAACCTACTTTGTCTGCATTATCAATAAGTTGATATTTCCACTCCTGCATTTTCTCTCCCTTCCAGGCTACAACGGCATCTTCGTAAATACTTAAACCGGTATTTGGAATAACCAGATCCTGATCTATACCTATTACAGAACCGTAACCTTCACATTTTGGACAGGCCCCATAAGGATTGTTAAAACTGAAAAGATGCGTATTGGGCTCAGAAAATTCCAAACCGTCAAGCTCAAATTTATTGGAGAAATTAGTTTTTGTGTTGGTTTTAACATCAACTATACAGCAAGTGCCGGCCCCTTCAAAAAATGCAGTTTGAACAGAGTCAGCCGTACGGTTCCAAAATCCTTCATCGTCCTTTACCACAATGCGGTCTACCACTAAAGAAAAATCGTGATAATTCTCAATATCATCCCGCTTTACAGCATCCTTGATCTTTATTATGTCTCCTTCAAATTTAATTCTGGAATATCCCTGCTGATCGAGTATTTTAAGTGTTCCTAATACCGATCTTCCTTCCTTAATATGAACAGGACTGATAATTAGTACTTTTGAATTTAGCTCCATCAGTTTCAAAAAGTCTATCACATTTGAAACCTCGTGTTTTTCCACTTCTTTACCCGAAACCGGAGAATAAGTCTTTCCAATTCTGGCATACAGCAACTTCAGATAGTCATATACCTCTGTAGATGTTCCAACAGTGGAACGCGGATTTGTAGAATTTACTTTTTGTTCTATCGCAATAGCAGGAGAAATACCCTTTATATAATCTACCTTTGGCTTGTTAAGCCTGCCTAAAAACTGTCTGGCATATGACGACAAGCTCTCAACATAACGCCTTTGCCCCTCGGCATAGAGAGTATCGAATGCCAGGCTGGATTTACCAGACCCGGATAATCCGGTGATTACAACAAGTTTATTTCTGGGTATTGCTACATCTATCCCCTTCAGATTGTGTAACGAAGCTCCTTTAATAAGTATATTTTCCTTAGGTGATAACTTGTCGAAATTCTTTGGCATAACTATTTAATTAATTTGCAAAGATAGGCTCCTAAGAGGCAAGTTCAAAGCATAAAATACTACCTTCGCCAAATCAATGATTTAATGAGTTAATGATACAATGAATTAATAGCTGAATGATTTCAAAAATCAAAAATATAAGTCCTAAAAAAGTATTCAGGGAAATTTTCATGTCAAACAGCGACAATCCAAACAAGGTTGCTACTGCACTTGCGTTGGGTGTTTTTATCGCTATTGTTCCTATTTATGGTTTTCAGTCTGTTGTTGCAATTGGTCTTTCGCACTTATTCAAACTCAATAAGGCAATTGTTTTCGCAGCGACCAACATCAGTTGGCCTCCTATAGTTTTTGTTCTTATTTACGGAAGTTATCAAACGGGACATTTCATAAACTTTGGTAAGTTTGACTATCTGTTTGAATTTTCAAAGACTAATCTTAGTAATACTGATTTTTTAGGAGAAAAACTGTATCTATTTGTGATCGGAAGTGTTGTTTTCGGAATACTGTTTGCACTTACTACATGGATGACAACTATGATTGCCTTTACTTCAGTTAAAGCTGTAAAGAGCAAGTCTCATTAATGTCTTATAATTTAAATTCAGACAGTAATTATAGAAATTCCAACAAACTAGATAACCAGTTTTTTTATATAGTTTTTCTTAAACGAAAAGTAACTTTTACCTTTTCCCCGTTTCTATCCAAAACGAGCTTAATTTTTTTCCTGTCACCTGTCCTGAATTTTGACATTATTTCGGGAAAAGTCATCGATGCTGAACTTCCATAATTAATATGTTTCACAATATCTCCAACCATTACTCCGGCTTCCTCTGCGGGTGAACCTTCTCTCACACTTGACACTTCATAAACAGGAAATTCAGGGTAAGGCATTTTTAATTCCATACCACTCATATTGTAATAAAATCCTTTTCTAAAATTACTTCCTTTTCTAAATGTTATTTTTTTATTGCCATAATCAATAAGTACCTTAAACTTACTCAAAGCGGCACCACCTATGCTTCCATTGCGTTCCTTATGCATCATTACATACGACACAGACGATGAATCGGGGTAAGAAACAGTAATATCTTCTAAAATTAAATCTCCAATATGAAGACCGGATATCCTGCTTCGTTTGCCAAAAATATCTCCACTGAGTCCACTACCGAGAAAATCATTTATGTATTTTTTTGGTTCTTCTATACCCTGATGAGAATTAATAAATAACCACAGAGCATCACTCCCTCCGGTATCGACTAATAATTTTACAGGAACTATTTTCTTTTCTGTATTGTTGTCAGACGGGTAACCCAACTCCACTTCCAGATTAACAAAAGGTTTTCCGCGGTGAAAAGTTAGTGGCTTGCTAATATATTTTTTGCTTCTGGGATATTTAAATTTTTTGGGATCGTGTAGTTTTAAATACTGATTATCATAATTTATTTCTACAATAAAATCCCTGAAAAGATCAAAACCAATAATTCCATTAATATTATGTCCAAGCTTATTAGACAAATGGAAAATATCTTCGAGCAGGACTATAACTGTCTGATTATGATTTACAATATTATCCCCAACATTTATTCGGTTATCATAGGCAATCAGAGCTTCAATTCCATCTCCCTGCCCCAGACCTTTAACTTCTATCTTTTTGTAATCTCTTATCTCTATGGTATCAAACTGTGGAACATCGATAATTATAGGGGTCTTAACTCCTGAATCTAATATAAAATTCAAAGGCTTTGAACCATTTAATTGCAATTGAATTATTATTTGATTGCCGGAAAATGTAAAAGGAATTCTTTCGTACTTAAGATCATTTTCCAAAAAATACAAATTAGGGGTAGATTGCGCAAAGGCTACACTAATTCCATAAAAAAAGAAGAAGAATATAGCAACAGTAGTATTTTTATAAATACCAGACATACTCTTTATTTTCCTATGATTACGGATAATTTTCAATATTGTCACCTAATTTTTTAATTATTAAATATAATCAGAAATAGTTATCATATATAAATTAAACTATGTTTTAACCCTAATTTAACATGTTCAGCATCATACTTCTTGAACGCTTATTTTCACCTTTCTACAATCTGATTTTACACATGATATACCGCATTAACATCGCACAGTAACTATCACTTAGCCAGAAGATTAGATCACAGCGTAATGATGTCATTTTTTTCAAAAAAAACCTTTATCTATTAAGATTTTTTTGCACTTTTGCGTCGCAAATAAACTTTATATAAACATACAAATAAAAAAGATGCCTAAGATATCTCAAAAAGGGGCAAATATGCCTCAATCTCCTGTACGTAAATTAGTTCCCTTTGCAGAAGCAGCAAAAAAAAGAGGTACTAAAGTATTGCACTTAAATATCGGCCAGCCTGATATTAAAACTCCTGAAGTAGCTATTGATGCAGTAAAAGAATTTGATATCAAAGTTTTGGAATACACTCATTCAGCAGGTTTTGAATCATATCGTGAAGGACTTTCCGGCTACTACAAACAATTCGATATTGATATTTCTAAAGACGAATTGATTGTTACTACAGGTGGTTCTGAAGCTATTTCTTTTGCATTGGGTAGTATTATGGACGAATCGGATGAGGTAATTATCCCAGAGCCATTCTACGCAAACTACAATGGTTTTGCTACTGCAAATGGTGTAAATGTTGTTCCTATCGAGTCTTCTATCGATACCGGTTTTGCCCTTCCTCCTATTGCAGAGTTCGAGAAAAAAATCAGCGATAAGACTAAGGCTATTATGATCTGTAATCCAGGTAACCCTACTGGTTATTTGTATTCGGAAGAAGAATTAAATCAGTTGAAAGAAATCGTTAAAAAACACGATTTATTCTTAATTGCTGATGAGGTTTACCGTGAATTTACTTACGATGGTGAAGAACCTATTTCGGTACTTAACATCGAAGGACTGGAAGACAACGCTATTGTTATCGATTCAGTTTCTAAACGTTACTCTATGTGTGGTGCTCGTATTGGAGCAATTGTTTCCAAGAACAAAGAAGTTATGTCTACAGCAATGAAATTTGCTCAGGCACGTCTTTCTCCTCCTACATACGCACAAATTGCTTCTGAGGCCGCTTTGAAAACTCCAAAAAGCTATTTTGACGAAGTGAAAACCGAATACGTACAGAGAAGAAATACTCTTGTTGAGAAATTAAATAATATTGAAGGAGTAAAAGTTCCTATGCCTAAAGGTGCATTCTATTGTGTTGCTGAATTGCCAATAGATGATTCTGACAAATTTGCACAGTGGATACTTGAGGAATTCGACCTAAATGGAACTACTGTAATGGTATCGCCGGCTACAGGTTTCTATTCTACACCCGGATTAGGTAAAAATCAGGTTAGAATTGCTTATGTTCTTAAGGAAGAAGATCTGATCGAAGCTACCGAAATTCTGGAAGCTGCCCTTAAAGTCTACCCCGGAATAGTGAAATAAAAAACACTGTTTAGAATTAATACTATTTAAAGTTATTTTTTACAAAAATTAAGTCCTCTTCCCCAAGAGGGCTTTTTTTTACCCTGAACTTGTTTCAGTGTTCAGACTATACTTTTTTTTTCAAATGCTTTCCCCCTTTAAGGTCAAAGTGTTTTTCCTCTATACTTCATTTCAAATACTTCTTTTGTCTTTTTATCTTTTCTCTTTTGTCTTTT
>JBDLJM010000013.1 GCA_039714315.1 Bacteroidota bacterium
TCTTTTGTCTTTTTCCTTCCTACTTCTACATCTTTTTCACCTTCTCAAACGAAGTAAGCAAACCTTTCACAAGTGCCGAACTGAAGCCCTGATGCTCCATTTCGTTAAGACCGCTGATAGTAACACCACGTGGAGTAGTTACTTTGTCAATTTCCTCTTCGGGGTGTGTGCCGTTTTGTAGAATTAGCTCACAGGCACCCTTTACTGTCTGTGCTGCTATATATTGTGAAACTCTCGAAGAGAATCCTATTTCAATACCTCCCTGGGTTGCCGCTCTTAAATATCTCAAAGCAAAAGCTATTCCGGATGCGCCAAATACTGTTGCTGCACCCATCATTTCCTCATCAATTTCTATGGTTTTACCAACCTGATCGAAAATTTCTTTAACTTTTTTGTTACTTTCTTCATCATGCTCACCCGCAATCATAGTAATTGATTCCTTTATTGCTACTGCTGTATTGGGCATCGCACGGTAAATTTTGGCGGTAGTATATTTTTTTATCGTACTAATCTCAGTTCCGGTAACTACCGAAATTACTACTTTATCGCTATTTAATTCGCCTTTAATTTCTTCTAATACTGCCTCAATCTTAAAAGGCTTTATCGCCAGAATAACTACGTCAGAATTTTTTACAGCCAATATGTTATCACTTGTAACAGTAACCGTTTCCGATCCTAAATCTTTTATTCGGTCAGCATTACGGCGGGTAATAAATATATTTTCAAATAATGGAATGTCAGAGCTGATTAGGCCGTTAAGTATTGACTTTCCAAGGTTTCCTCCTCCAATTATCGCTAAATTCTTCATGTTTTTTTAAATATTTAACCTGTTATAGCTAATCTTTAATACTGTTAAAAAATGAAAGGTAAAAGTATTTAAAAATCTTTATACGGCAAGTAAAATTGTCAAGATATAATGATATTGAAAGTTTAATTGTTTTTTTGAGTTATTTTATTTTTATGATAAAGGTCATGAAAATTTTATAATAAAAGACGAAATGGTCTTCTATATTTGCGTTCTTAAAATAATAAAAGATAAAAGAGTCTTAAATTAATATATTTGGAAATGGAGAACATGTTTTGTTACCAATGCCAGGAGGCAGCAAAAGGTACCGGATGTACAATTAAAGGTGTTTGTGGGAAAGATGCCGATGTAGCTAATCTACAGGATTTATTAGTATATACTACAAAAGGAATAGCAGTTTATAGTTCTGAGCTTCGCAAAAATGGAACTGATTTATCTGTTGCTAACGATTTTATAATAGAGTCGTTATTTATGACAATTACAAATGCAAATTTCGATAAAGAAGCATTTGTTAATAAAATAAAAGAAGGAGTTAAGCTTAGAGATGAATTAAAAGCGCAATTACCTTCAAACTTTACAGGTTTCTTATTTTCTCATGATGTTGTTTCATGGCAAGCTGAAAGTGAGACGCAAATGGAAGAAAAGGCAACAAAAATTGGGGTTCTTTCTACCGAAAATGAAGATGTTCGCTCGTTGCGTGAGTTAATAATTTACGGACTAAAAGGTCTTGCTGCTTATGTTTCGCACGCCGGAAAATTAAATTATAAAAACGAGGAGCTGTCTGCATTTTTAGAAAAAGCTCTTTTGGCTACAATTCAGGATTTATCTGTTGATGAGTTAGTTGCATTGACTCTTGAAACAGGTAAATATGGTGTTGATTCAATGGTATTGCTTGATTCTGCCAATACCGAATCATATGGACATCCTGAGGTAACCGAAGTAAATATAGGTGCAGGTTCAAGACCGGGTATTCTTATTTCGGGACACGACCTTAAAGATATTGAAGAGTTGTTGAAGCAGTCTGAAGGAAAAGGAGTAGATATTTACACTCACTCAGAGATGTTGCCGGCTCATTATTATCCTGCTTTCAAAAAGTACGATCATTTCTATGGAAACTACGGGAACGCATGGTGGCAACAGGATAAAGAGTTTAAGTCTTTCAACGGACCAATACTTATGACTACAAACTGTTTGGTTCCACCAAAGGATTCGTATGTTGACAGAGTTTATACAACCGGAGCAGTTGGATTTACCGGAGTTACTCATATTAAAGATAGGGTAGAAGGTGGTGAAAAAGATTTCTCAGGGATAATTGAGCACGCATTAAAATGTGAAGCTCCGGTCCAGATCGAGGAAGGTTCAATAGTTGGTGGTTTTGCACACAATCAGGTAAATGAGCTGGCTCCACAAATATTGGAAGCTGTAAATGCAGGAGCGGTTAAAAACTTCGTTGTAATGGCGGGTTGCGACGGTCGACAAAAAGGTAGAAATTATTACACCGATTTTGCTAACGAATTACCACAGGATTCAGTTGTTCTAACTGCCGGATGTGCTAAATTCCGTTATAATAAACTCGATATGGGTAATATCGGAGGAATACCGCGTGTATTAGATGCAGGGCAATGTAACGACAGTTATTCTTTGGTTGTAACAGCACTTACCCTTCAAAAAGCATTAGGATTAGATGATTTGAATGATTTACCTATAGCTTACAATATTGCATGGTACGAGCAAAAAGCAGTAATCGTATTGTTAGCCTTATTACACTTAGGAGTTAAAGATATTCATCTTGGGCCAACACTTCCTGCTTTCTTATCGCCAAATGTTGTAAATGTTTTGGTTGAGAATTTCGGAATTGCAGGAATCGGAGAGGTAAAAGAGGATATGAGTAAGTTTGGAATTATTTCTGACCAGCCTGTTTTGGTTTAAGAACAGGATTTTATTAATAATTCGAAGAGGTTATCTGTTTAGGTAGCCTCTTTTTTTGTTATAATTCAATAAAAAATACAAATTATTGATTTTCTTATTGGAAGATATGTAGTTTACTGCAGGATTATTTGTATTTATTACTTAGTTTTGAAAGATTAGCAAAACAATAAAATGCACCTATGAGTTTATCCAAAAAATTACTTTCTGTTTTAATAATATTATTGTCTTTTCAGGTATTGGTTTCTGCCGGAGAAAAGAAAGAATCAAATTTATCTGAAAAAATTAACAACCTTTTTGAGCCTGCAGTTGATGTAATGGTAAAGGTTATTTTTTGGGATCCTTTAGAGGCTGTTGGAATTTATGATCCTGTTATTTACAATGAAGAAGGAGAGGCTCAGGTTTCTTCGTATTTTACAGGTTTAGTGACTACAGATAAGGGTAGTAATATTGTAAAAGGATATAGAACTGAGTTTAATAATTTAGAAAGTGGACTGTCTGTTGTTATTGACGGAAAAATATATATCATTGAATCAGTAACTGATGCAAGAACCCTTAAACTCGAAAGAAATGCGGAGCACAGTCTCAGCGAAGTACCTTTCGCTTCTCCTCAAAAGCGACCATTTCCAATAGTTGTTTTATGGCTTATGTTCGGGGCTGTATTTTTTACTATAAAAATGAAGTTTATAAATTTCAGGGGAGTAAAACACACTTTGGAATTACTCCGAGGTAAATATGACGACCCTGATAAAGAAGTATCGAAAGAAGAGTTAACCAGAATACAGGCATTATCTACGGCCTTATCAGGAACTGTTGGTCTTGGTAATATTGCATCCGTGGCAGTAGCTATATCAATTGGTGGTCCCGGGGCTACATTTTGGATGATAGTAGCCGGTTTACTGGGTATGGCATCTAAGTTTACCGAAGTTACTCTTGGAGTAAAATATCGTGAAGTTGATGAAAATGGAGTGGTTTATGGAGGACCGATGTATTACCTTAAAAGTGGATTGGCCAAAAGGAATTTTGGAGTTTTAGGGAAGTTTCTGGCAGTAATGTTTGCTTTTTTGTTAATCGGTGCATCTCTTGGCGGGGGTAATATGTTTCAGGCCAATCAGGCTTATGCGCAGTTACAAAATTCATTTCCCCTATTGGCGGGACATGGAGCAGAGGTAGGAGTAATTCTGGCAATTATGGTTGGAGTTGTTATTATCGGTGGAGTAAAAAGTATAGCAAGAGTTACTGAACGAATTGTGCCTTTAATGGCAGGAATTTATATGTTTGCCGCCCTGATAATTATTTTGATTAATTATGATCAGATTATACCGTCAGTTCAACTTATTTTTGGAATGGCATTTACTGCCCCCGCTATAAAAGGTGGTATAGTAGGTGTTTTGATTGTCGGATTTCAACGCGCTGCATTTTCAAACGAAGCAGGAATAGGATCTTCGGCTATCGCTCACTCAGCTGCAAAAACTACTGAGCCCGTTTCCGAAGGATTTGTAGCATTGATCGAACCTTTTATCGATACTGTACTAATATGTACAATTACTGCTTTTGTGATAATTATTACCGGTCGCTACGAAGGCTATGAACTGCAGGGAGCCGAGCTCACATCAAGTGCATTCGGTAGTGCAATTTCATGGTTTCCGTACGTTCTAACAATCGCAATATTTCTTTTTGCATTTTCAACAATGATTTCCTGGTCGTATTACGGACTAAAAGCATGGACATATATTTTTGGTAAATCAAAAATTAATACCATGATATTTAAAGTTATTTACCTGCTGATGGTAGTTGTAGGATCCTCATCATCGCTGGGAGTGGTACTTACCTTCTCCGATATGATGATCCTGAGTATGGCCGTACCAAATATTATAGGACTGCTAATACTGTCATCAGAGGTTAAAGAAGATCTGAAAAGCTATTTGGCAAGGGTGAGATCAGGAGAGATTAAAAAGTTTAAATAGTGTTTTTTTGGCTGCCTTAACGCCTGCCTGCGTGATGTCTACCTGTCAATGCTGTTAGCCAGGCAGCCAGGCAGGGCTGTCCATTATACTCCTCGCACAAAAAGTATTTCTCAATACAACTGCGGGGGCTTCTGTTAGTCGCCTCCTCGTTTGTTTGATCAATAACTTTTTGTGCTGCGGGGTGCCATTTCCATCCCTGGCAGAGTTCACCCCTCCATCTCCCCATCCCTCTATTTATCAATCTAAATTCATCATTAACTTCGTTGAATCTTCGATTTCGTTAATCATTATTCGATATTGTTTTCAAGGCAATTAAGAACCTGTCTGGGATCAACCCAAAAATCTGGGGATTAATATTACAAGGCAAAAGAAAAAAGGCACCTGCGTGACTCAGTCAGGCAGGTGCCTTTTTTCTTTCTACTTTTGCCTTACTTTAATAGTAAATTATCCTAGGTTTTACTCTCCCCCAGAAAATGACGTTAATCCCCCGTCTGCTGCCAGGCAGGCAAGGAACATCGATTAACGATTTTTGATCTTTCAATTTTATCAAAACTTAGGATATTTAGGTGCCATTTCCATCCCCTCTATCTCATATTTATACCCGTTAAATTCGGAGTAGAGCCGACTTTTTCATATTTTTATATTAGCAAACCCCATGAAAAATGCAATTCAACAGAGCCCAACAGATAGGTTTAATGACTCTTATTGTGATAATAGCCGTTTTACAGTTTATTATTATAAAGGTCGACTTTTCAGTTTTTTACAATAAAAACAAAACTCAGGAAGAATTACTTTTAGCTGATTACTATAATAATAAGATAGATTCCCTGAGTGAGATTCACAGAAAAGAGACATCAGCCAGAAAATACTTCAAATTCAACCCTAATAAACTTTCATACAACTCATGGAAATACTTAGGGTTAAATACTCAACAGTTATACCTGTTGGATTCTTTTAGAGCTGAGAATATTTTCCATTCTTCCGGTCAGGTGAAGACCGTTTTAGAAATTGGTGATTCATTATATAATACAATAGATACATTGATGTACTTCCCAAAAGAATATATAGCGTATGATAAAATAAAGCTTCAAAACAAAATCGAATACAAATCCTTTAATCCAAATAATTTTGAGATTGACGATTGGAAGAGTTATGGGTTTTCTGAAAAGCAGTCAGAAGTAATCGTAAATTACGGAAAGCGAAAAGGTGGATATAAATCAAAAGAAGAGCTGAAAGAAGTATTTGTTATATCAGAAGAAAAATATAATAAAATGGAAGAATATATCTTGCTGCCGGATATAACGGTAGAAGAGGAGGAAGCAATATTGGATTTGAATCTTGCAGGCAGCAGCGACTTCAAAAAGATAGATGGTATTGGAGAAGTCTATTCCGTGATAATAGTAGAATACAGGGAAAAATTGGGAGGTTTTAAATATTATTATCAGTTAAACGAAATTAAAGGTTTGGATTCTTCAGTGATATCAGATATTAGAAAAACCTTTGGATTAAGCAAGGCTTATGAGCTTAGAAAGGTAAATATTAATACAGCCACAATAGAAGAGATTCAAAATCACCCATATATAAGTAACAGGCTTGCCAACGAAATAGTATACTTCAGAAATAATTTCAGAGCTTTTAAGTCTGTTGAAGAGATAAGAAATATTGAAGAAATCAGTGACTCATATTTCAATAAAATTCATTTATATTTGGAAGTTGATTAAATATACCTTAGCTATAATTTTAATAGCTTGTACCTTAATGATATAATAATGAATTTCGGAAAATCAGAAAGTCAAAAGATGATTGCAGATTCCATAAAAGAATTTGCAAAACAACATATACTACCTTTTCAGCGTCAATGGGACGACAATCAGGAATTTCCAATAGATCTGTTTCGCAAATTAGGCGAGATGGGATTTATGGGAGTATTAGTTCCTGAAGAATACGGAGGCTCGGGATTTGGCTATAACGAATATATAACAGTAGTTGATGAGTTAGGAAAGGCAGATCCATCAATTGGATTGTCGGTTGCTGCCCATAATTCGCTTTGTACAAATCACATTTTAACTTTTGGCAACGAAGAGCAAAAGAAAAAATGGTTGCCAAAATTAGCTACAGGCGAATGGATAGGAGCCTGGGGTTTGACCGAAGCAGGAACGGGATCTGATGCAGGGAACATGACCTGTACAGCCAGACTTGAAGGCGACGAATGGGTTATAAATGGAACAAAAAACTTTATCACTCACGGTAAAAGCGGAAATGTAGCTGTAGTTATGACCCGTACCGGTGAAAAAGGAGATAAAAGAGGAGCAACTGCTATTGTAGTGGAAAGAGGTACACCCGGATTTTCTGCAGGCAGGAAAGAAGATAAGCTTGGAATGCGCGCATCAGAAACTACCGAAATGATATTCGATAATGTTAGAGTTCCAAAAGAAAATGCACTTGGGAATATTGGAGATGGCTTTAAACAGGCTTTAACTATATTAGACGGCGGCAGGATTTCTATTGCGGCATTGTCATTAGGTGTTGCAAAGGGAGCTTACGAAGCATCTTTGCAGTATTCAAAAGAACGAGAGCAGTTTGGAAAACCTATTTCGGCATTTCAGGGTATTTCGTTTAAGCTTGCCGATATGGCTACCGAAATTGAAGCATCAGAATTGCTGACATATAAAGCTGCATGGGCTAAAGAAAACGGAGAGGCCAATACAACTGTACTTTGCGCAATGGCAAAAGGAATGGCTTCCGAAACCAGTGTGAAGGTGTCTTCAGAAGCAGTACAAATTCACGGAGGTTACGGTTATACAAAAGACTATCCGGTAGAAAGATATTACAGAGACTCTAAGCTAAATACAATAGGTGAAGGAACAACAGAGATACAGAAGTTTGTTATTTCGAGATTGTTGTTGAAGGGATAAAGTTGGTTGCTGGTTACTGGTTACCTTTTTCTTGCTTCTTTTATCTTTTATCTTTTATCTTTCCTGCCTGACTGAGTCACGCAGGCAGGTATCTTTTCTCTTGTTCCTACGCCCCGGATAGCAGCGATAGCTTTTATGAGTATAGATTTGTGAGCAAAGTATTGCAGTGGCTTTTGCGTCAGCTAAAGACCCCGCAATACTATTGAGAACAATCTTAGCGAATAAAACTACAAGCGGATAGCCGGAAATGGCGCAAAATAAATACTTTAACAGAATAAAGTTTCATCAATAAAAATATTTGCATTACTTTTGCAGCACTTTTTTAATAACAGTGCCGCAATTTTTTAGCGAGCCAAATGAGGGGAGGTTATAGTTACTAGAGTTTAGAGATAGAGATTTATTTAAAATATTAAAAATTAAGGGTGTGCAGTTTTGATTAATTGTAATCAATTTGTACTTTTGCACCCGCTTTTACAAAACTATAACGGGTTGTAGTACTGTTAAAGGCAAATAAATAAGAAAAAAATATTTAACAAATAATTTAAACAATAGTAAAATGCTAATTATTCCTATTAAAGAAGGAGAAGCTATAGACAGAGCTTTAAAACGTTTCAAAAGAAAATTCGACAGAACTGGTACAATGAAACAATTACGTTCTCGTAAACAATTCAATAAACCATCTGTAGTAAAAAGAAAGCAGAACCAAAAAGCTGTTTACGTTCAAGGTTTAAGAACTGCAGAAGAAAACTAGAAATCCGATTAAGATTGCTTTTATATTTAAGCAAAATCAGTAAAGGATTGCATCTGACAAATTGATGAAAATTATTTGCAGATGAATATATTCCATATAATATTATTAATGGCTGAGAAAATTTTTAAATTTACTCAGCCATTTTTTTGTGCGTAAAAATTTCTTTCTAGTCAATATCTGATCAAGTCAATTTTCTGGGGGGAGTAAAATATATTACAATAGTCAATAAAACCAAATTGAAATAAAACTTTTGCCTTTTACCTTTTTACTTTTACCTTGTAAAAAAAAATAATCCCAGATTTTTAGCTTGATCCATTTTTAACCTGATATGTTCTGTAAAACTCTGATACTTTTATGATAAATAAATTTCTCGATTACTTAAGCTACGAAAAACGATATTCGCAACATACTATAAAGGCCTATGAAAATGATTTGCGTGAATTTTACGATTATGCCGAAGTAATTCAAAATGAGAAAAATCCCCTGAAATTAAATTTTCAGCAATTGCGATACTATTTAGTATTCCTTCAGGATCAGAAATATTCGAATCGGACAGTTAACAGAAAGTTGAGCAGTATAAAGAGGTTTTATAAATATTTACTCAGCATTGATGAAATTTCAGATAATCCAACTGCAAAATTAACGTCATTGAAATATGAGAATAAAGTTTTAGTTCCATTTTCGAAGGATGAGATGACTGCCTTATTGGATAAAATTTATTTTGAAGATGATTTTGAAGGAGTGAGAGATAAATTGATAATAAATGTTTTTTACAATACCGGAATTCGGCTTAGTGAGCTGATTGGCTTACAGATTTCAAAAATTGATCATTCAAATTCTCAGATAAAAGTACTGGGTAAAAGAAATAAAGAACGAATAATACCGTTATCTAATAATCTGATGAGTGATGTAGAAGCTTATTTGAAGTTGAGGAATGATCTGCAATATGTTGAAAAAGAGGATGTGTTTTTTTTGACAAAAAATGGCAAACAAATATATCCTAGTCTTGTTTATGGTAAGATAAATTCTTACCTTAGTGAAGTAACTAAAAAGGTAAAAAAAAGTCCCCATATGATACGTCATACCTTTGCTACTCACATGATGGATGCTGGTGCAGATTTAAACTCAATCAAGGAGCTTTTGGGGCATACGAGCTTAGTAGCAACACAAGTTTATACGCATTCATCTCTAGGTAAATTAAAATCAATCGTTAACCACGCCCATCCTAGGGCAAAAAAAAAGTAAGCCTATGAAAGTTAAAGTGCAAGCAGTAGATTTTAAAGTTGATCAAAAGTTAATTGACTTTGTACAGAGGAAAATGGATAAGCTTGATCAGTTTTACGAAAAAATTATAGACGGAGTGGTGTACTTAAAGCTTGGGAGTAAGAGTGAACCGGAAAACAAAATTGCAGAAATTGGAGTGAAAGTTCCGGGAGATGAATTTATAGTTAAAAAACAATCTAAGAGCTTTGAAGAATCCGTAGATGCATGTGCCGATTCGCTAAGGAGAATGTTGAGAAAGAAGAATGAAAAAGTTAAAGCTCACGTAGCCTGATTTGTGGCTTGATAAAAAAGATTAATTAGGTTTTGGAGTTATAATAAAAGTTTATACATTTGCAGTCCGTAAAAAAGCGGGCTGCTTTTTTGTGGTTGGAGAAAAATGTCTTTTAATTAGGTGTTTTTCAAAATAAGAAAAAGTTCATTGAAAATGGGGAGATACTCAAGCGGCCAACGAGGACAGACTGTAACTCTGTTGTGATTTCACTTCGCAGGTTCGAATCCTGCTCTCCCCACCGTAATACAAGGAAAAAGTATAAAGGCAAAAGTCTAAAGTGTAATTCACTTTAAATTTTACACTTTGAACTTTTATCTTGAAATATGTGTGCGAGTGCAGCGAGTTTTGTTTTTAGAGATAATACCAAATATCACTGAGCGAAGCGTAGTAATCCTGCTCTCCCCACTAAAGAAGTATAAAGTATAAAGGCAAAAGTCTAAAGTGTAATTTACTTTGAACTTTAAACTTTAGACTTTAAAATGCGAGAGTAGCTCAGTTGGTAGAGCGTCAGCCTTCCAAGCTGAATGTCGCGAGTTCGAACCTCGTCTCTCGCTCAATAAATGTTTTGATGTATTTTTTTACAGCAAGCATAAAAAATAACAAGTTATTAAATACTTGTGTTGCCGATGTAGCTCAGGGGTAGAGCGTTTCCTTGGTAAGGAAGAGGCCACGGGTTCAAATCCCGTCGTTGGCTCAACATAAAGAATTTAGTAAATTGCTTTATATTAATTAAGACTAATAATTGTAATTTTTTAAAATCATGGCAAAGGAAACTTTCGATCGTTCCAAACCACACTTAAACATTGGTACAATTGGTCACGTTGACCACGGTAAAACTACTTTGACTGCTGCCATCACGAAAGTTTTGGCGGACAAAGGACTTTCTGAAGCAAAAGACTTCGATCAAATCGATAACGCTCCGGAAGAAAAAGAAAGAGGTATTACTATTAATACTGCACACGTTGAGTATCAAACAGCTAACCGTCACTACGCACACGTTGACTGTCCAGGTCACGCGGATTACGTAAAGAACATGGTAACTGGTGCTGCTCAAATGGATGGTGCTATTTTGGTAGTAGCTGCTACTGATGGACCAATGCCACAAACACGTGAGCACATCCTTTTAGGACGTCAGGTAGGTATTCCAAGAATCGTTGTATTCTTGAACAAAGTTGATATGGTTGATGATGAGGAACTTCTTGAACTAGTTGACATGGAAGTTCGTGAATTGTTATCATTCTACGAATATGATGGAGATAATGGTCCTGTAATTTCAGGTTCAGCTCTTGGAGCTCTTAACGGAGAAGAAAAATGGGTTGATTCTGTAATGGAATTAATGGAAGCTGTTGATTCTTGGATTGAAGAGCCAGTAAGAGATGTTGAAAAACCTTTCTTAATGCCGGTTGAGGATGTATTCTCTATTACCGGACGTGGTACTGTTGCCACAGGTCGTATCGAAACTGGTATAGCTCACACTGGTGATTCTGTTGATATTATCGGTATGGGAGCTGAAAAATTAACTTCTACAGTAACAGGAGTTGAGATGTTCCGTAAAATTCTTGATGAAGGACAAGCTGGTGATAACGTTGGTATCCTTTTAAGAGGTATTAACAAAGAAGATATCAAAAGAGGTATGGTAATCTGTAAGCCAGGTTCTGTAACTCCACACGATCACTTCAAAGCTGAGGTTTATATCCTTAAGAAAGAAGAAGGTGGTCGTCACACACCATTCCACAACAAATACCGTCCTCAGTTCTACGTACGTACAACTGATGTAACTGGAGAGATTGTTCTTCCAGAAGGTGTTGAAATGGTTATGCCTGGTGATAACTTAACTATTACAGTTAATCTTATCCAACCAATCGCATTAAACGTAGGTCTTCGTTTCGCTATCCGTGAAGGTGGACGTACTGTAGGTGCAGGTCAGGTAACTGAAATGCTATAATATATAGTATATAATATAAATAAGGAAGGTGTTCTCGGACACCTTCTTTATGAAATACGGGTGTAGCTCAGCTGGTAGAGCAGTGGTCTCCAAAACCAAAGGTCGTGAGTTCGATCCTTACCACCCGTGCAAAATCCAAAAAGAATATGGAACAGAAATCAAATTTTGTAAAAGAATCTTACCAAGAATTAGTTGAAAAAACTACTTGGCCAAAGTGGGATGATCTTCAATCTAACACTGTAACAGTTGCCGGAGCATCGGTATTGATAGCTCTAGCTATTTTTGCAGCAGATAAATTCTTTGAATTTAGTGTAGATTCTTATTTCCAAATTTTTTAATAATCGTTTTAGGTTATAACAAGTATGAGTGAATCGGTAAAGAAATGGTACGTAGTGCGTGCTGCCAGTGGTCAGGAAAATAAAGTTAAGCACTACATTGAACTTGAGATGAGTCGTGATCTTGGTGATTACGTTGAACAGGTTCTTGTGCCAACTGAAAAGGTTTACCAAATGCGTCAAGGCAAAAAAGTACAGAAGGAAAAAGTTTATTTTTCGGGTTATGTATTTGTCGAAGCAAATTTAGGAGGAGAGGTAGCCCATACTATTAAGTCGATACCCGGAGTAATTGGTTTTCTTAGCGAAACAAAAGGAGGAGATCCTGTTCCGTTGAGAAAAGCAGAGGTAAGACGAATGTTAGGTCAGGTTGATGAAATGGAAGAATTAAATCAAAATGTTAGTATTCCATACATCGTTGGCGAAACAATAAAAGTTGTTGATGGTCCTTTCAATGGTTTCAACGGAACTATTGAAAAGATACATGAAGAAAAGCGTAAGCTTGAAGTAATGGTTAAGATTTTCGGAAGAAAAACACCATTGGAGTTGAGCTATATGCAAGTAGAAAAAGTATCTTAATTATTATTAATTATAATATCTGATCGATATACATGATTGCTTCCACATTCGTATAAAGGTCAGAACAATTTGAAGTAAAATGGCAAAAGAAATTATCGGACTAATCAAGTTACAGATAAGAGGAGGTGCTGCAAATCCATCACCACCGGTTGGACCTGCTTTAGGTGCAAAGGGTGTGAACATTATGGAGTTTTGTAAGCAGTTCAACGCTCGTACGCAAGATAAGGCTGGGAAAGTATTGCCTGTTGCAATTACAGTTTATGGTGATAAATCATTCGATTTCGTTATCAAAACTCCACCTGCAGCAGTACAATTAATGGAAGCAGCTAAGATCAAGAAAGGTTCTCCTGAATCCAACAGAAACAAAGTAGGTAGTGTTACTTGGGATCAAATTAGAGCTATTGCAGAAGATAAAATGGCAGATTTGAATGCTTTTAAAGTAGAATCTGCGATGTTGATGGTAGCTGGAACGGCTCGTTCTATGGGTCTGACAGTAAAAGGTGAAGCTCCAACTAAATAATTAAACTTATTCTAAAAAATGGCTAAATTGACAAAAAAACAAAAAGAAGCTGTTGCTAAAGTAGAGAAGAATAAGCTTTATACTTTAGAAGAGGCTTCAGCATTAGTTAAAGAGATTACAAACGTAAACTTTGATGCTTCTGTTGACCTTGCTGTGAGACTTGGTGTTGACCCACGTAAAGCGAATCAGATGGTTCGTGGTGTAGTTACACTTCCACACGGAACAGGTAAAGACATAAAAGTATTAGCATTAGTTACTCCTGATAAGGAGGAAGAAGCTAAAGCTGCTGGTGCTGATTATGCAGGATTAGATGAATACCTTCAAAAAATTAAAGGTGGTTGGACTGATATTGATGTTATCATAACAATGCCTTCAATTATGGGTAAAATTGGACCATTAGGACGTGTATTAGGACCAAGAGGTCTAATGCCAAACCCTAAAACAGGTACTGTAACTATGGATATTGCTAAGGCAGTAACTGAAGTAAAAGCCGGTAAAATTGACTTTAGAGTTGATAAAACTGGTATTATCCACGCTGCAGTAGGTAAATCATCTTTCGAAGCTTCAAAGATAAAAGACAATGCTGAAGAGCTTGTTCAAACTTTGTTGAAATTGAAACCAACTGCTGCTAAAGGTACTTATATAAAGAGTATTTATATGTCAAGTACTATGAGTTTGGGTATTGCGATAGATCCAAAAAGTATTCAATAGTAGAAAAATTCTTATATCATGACAAGAAACGAAAAAAGTACAGTTATTGAGAATTTGACTACTTTGCTAAAAGAAAGCAATACTATATACTTAGCTGATATTTCTGCTATGGATGCAGAGTCAACTAGTGACTTACGTAGAGCTTGTTTCAAAGCAAACGTGAGTTTAGCAGTAGTCAAAAATACATTGCTTGCAAAAGCGATGGAAAACACTGAAAAGGATTTTGGAGATTTATCTTCAATCTTAAAAGGAAATACTTCTTTAATGATTTCAGAAGCTGGAAATGCTCCTGCTAAAGTTATCAAAGAATTCCGTAAAAAGAACGAAAAACCTATCCTTAAAGGTGCATATGTAGAAGAAGCAGTTTATGTTGGCGATGATCAACTGGATGCATTAGTAAATATCAAGTCTCGTGAAGAATTGATAGGTGATGTAATCACACTTCTTCAATCTCCTGCGAAAAATGTTATCTCAGCTCTTCAGAGTGGAGGTAGTAAACTTTCTGGAATTGTTAAGACTCTTTCAGAAAAAGCGGAGTAATCAAAAGTCGTATATTACGCAAATATATATTTAACTAAGTATTAATTACATTTTTTTAAAAACGATAGAAATGGCAGATTTGAAAGATTTTGCAGAACAATTAGTTAACCTAACAGTAAAAGAAGTTAACGAATTAGCTGAAATATTAAAAGAAGAGTACGGAATTGAGCCTGCTGCTGCTGCAGTAGCTGTTGCTGGTCCTGCTGCTGGTGCTGAAGGTGCTGCTGAAGAGAAAACTGAATTTGACGTTATCTTGAAAGCTGCTGGTGGTTCAAAACTAAAAGTTGTTAAAGCTGTTAAAGAATTAGCTGGTTTAGGTCTTAAAGAAGCTAAAGAATTAGTTGACGGTGCTCCAACTGCAGTTAAAGAAGGAATCGCTAAAGATGAAGCAGAAGCTCTTAAAGCTCAATTAGAGGAAGTAGGTGCTGAAGTTGAGCTTAAGTAAGCTCATCCATAAAATTTAGATAAAGGTTTAGGTCATCACGCAGGACGCGTGATTGACCTAAACCCTTTTGCGTATATTATTTTTTTGTTAGTAATTTCAAAATTCTAGTCCATTGGCATTGACAAATAATACCGGAAGAATCAGTTTTGCGTCAATTAAGGATCAATTAGAATATCCTGATTTTCTTGATATTCAGATTAAATCCTTCATGGATTTCTTTCAATTAGAAACCAAAGGTGACGACAGAGGTGATGAGGGATTGTTCAGAACGTTTTCTGAAAACTTTCCAATTACAGACACAAGAAATCAATTTGTTTTAGAATTTATTGATTATTTTGTTGATCCACCTCGATACTCTATCTCAGAGTGTATCGATAGAGGTTTAACTTATAGTGTTCCTCTAAAATCGAGGATGAAACTGTATTGTACTGATCCCGAACACGAAGACTTTGAGACAATAGTTCAAGATGTTTATTTAGGTACAATTCCTTATATGACACCTAGTGGTACATTCGTTATCAACGGTGCCGAAAGGGTGGTTGTTTCTCAGTTACACCGTTCACCTGGTGTATTCTTTGGTCAGTCATTTCACGCTAATGGTACTAAATTGTACTCTGCGCGTATTATTCCATTTAAAGGTTCCTGGATCGAGTTTGCTACAGACATTAACAGTGTTATGTATGCCTATATCGACCGTAAAAAGAAGTTGCCTTTAACAACTCTACTTCGTGCAATAGGTTACGAGAGAGATAAAGATATTCTTGAAATATTTGACCTTGCAGAGGAGGTTAAAGTTTCAAAATCAGGACTTAAAAAGGTTATGGGGCGTACCCTGGCTGCCAGAGTTCTGAACAGTTGGCATGAAGATTTCGTTGATGAGGATACAGGAGAAGTTGTATCTATTGAGCGTAACGAAATTGTTCTTGACCGTGATACTGTATTGGAAAAAGAACATATTGAAGAGATATTGGATTCAGGTGTAAAGACTATTTTGCTTCATAAGCAAGATCTTTCTATTGATTACGCTATTATTTACAATACACTTCAAAAAGATCCGACAAACTCTGAAAAAGAGGCTGTTGAACATATTTATCGTCAATTACGTAACGCTGAACCGCCGGATGAAGAAACAGCCCGTGGTATTATAGACAAGCTTTTCTTTAGTGAGACTCGTTATAGTCTTGGTGAAGTTGGTCGTTACAGAATTAACAAGAAGTTAGGTCTTGATATCGATCTTACTCAACAGGTATTGACTAAGCATGATATTATCACTATCATTAAGTATTTGATAGAGCTTATCAATTCAAAAGCTGAGATCGATGATATTGACCACTTGTCAAACCGTCGTGTACGTACAGTTGGAGAGCAGATGTCAAACCAATTTGGTGTTGGTTTAGCGCGTATGGCTCGTACAATTCGTGAAAGAATGAATGTTCGTGATAACGAAGTGTTTACTCCGGTTGATCTTATCAACGCAAAAACACTTTCATCAGTAATTAATTCTTTCTTCGGAACAAACCAGCTTTCTCAGTTTATGGATCAAACAAATCCATTGGCAGAGATTACACACAAACGTAGATTATCAGCATTAGGACCTGGTGGACTTTCTCGTGAGAGAGCAGGATTCGAGGTTCGTGATGTTCATTATACTCATTATGGACGTCTTTGTCCGATTGAGACACCTGAAGGACCAAACATTGGTCTTATCTCTTCTCTTTGTGTTTATGCTAAAGTAAACAGAATGGGATTCATCGAAACACCTTATCGTGAAGTTGTTGAAGGTAAAGTTGATTTTGAGAAAGTTCCTGTATATTTAAGTGCAGAGGAAGAAGAAGAAAAAACAATTGCTCAGGCAAATGCAGTTGTTGATGAAGGAGGTAATTTCCTTAGCGACAGGATTAAATCTCGTGAAGAAGGTGATTTACCGATCGTAGATTCTTCGAAGCTTGATTATATGGATGTTGCGCCAAACCAAATTGCATCGATTTCAGCCTCATTAATTCCATTCCTGGAACACGATGATGCCAACCGTGCATTGATGGGATCTAACATGATGCGTCAGGCTGTACCATTATTAAGTCCTGAAGCTCCGATTGTAGGAACAGGTTTGGAAAAACGTGTTGCTAAAGATTCGCGTGTTCTTATCAACGCCGAAGGAGATGGTGTAGTAGAAAAAGTTGATGCAAAGGAAATTGTAGTTAAATATGATAGAGGAGAAGATCAAGTATTGGTGAGCTTCGATTCTGATTATGTAACTTATCCATTGATAAAATTCCGTAGAACCAACCAGGGTACAAATATAAACCTTAAGCCTATTGTTAAAAAAGGTCAACGTGTTGAGTTAGGAGAAGTACTTTGTGAGGGGTATGCTACAGAACAAGGAGAGCTGGCTTTAGGTAGAAACCTTAGAGTTGCCTTCATGCCTTGGAAAGGGTATAACTTCGAGGATGCTATTGTGATTTCTGAGCGAGTTGTTCGTGAAGATATTTTCACATCTATCCATATCGATGAGTTTAGTTTAGAAGTACGTGATACTAAGTTAGGTGCCGAAGAACTTACAAATGATATTCCAAACGTAAGTGAGGAAGCTACAAAAGACCTTGACGAAAATGGAATTATTCGTATTGGTGCTGAAGTAGGACCTGGGGATATCTTAATTGGTAAAATTACTCCTAAAGGAGAATCAGATCCTTCGCCGGAAGAGAAACTGTTGAGAGCTATCTTTGGTGATAAAGCAGGCGATGTTAAGGATGCATCTTTAAAAGCATCTCCATCATTACACGGGGTAGTTATCGATAAGAAATTATTCTCAAGAAGTGTAAAAGATAAGAAAACGAGAGTTCAGGATAAGGAGGAAATCGAAAAGCTTGAAATGGAGTTTGCCACTAAACTAGAGTTGTTAAGAGGTAAATTAATCGAAAAGCTTCACATTTTAGTTACAGGAAAAACTTCACAGGGTGTAATGAATGACCTTAATGAAATTGTTATTCCTAAAGGAACTAAATTCACTCTAAAGTTATTGAATAATTTAGAGGATTTCCAACACCTGGTAAATGGTAAATGGACAACTGAAGATGAGAAAAATAAACTTATCTCTATTTTGATCCATAACTATAAGATAAAAGTTCAGGATTTACAAGGTACATTACGTCGTCAGAAATTCACTATTTCTGTTGGAGATGAATTACCTGCAGGTATTCTGAAACTTGCTAAAGTTTATGTAGCTAAGAAACGTAAACTAAAAGTTGGTGATAAGATGGCGGGACGTCACGGAAACAAGGGTATTGTAGCCCGTATAGTTCGTGATGAGGATATGCCATTCCTTGAAGATGGAACACCTGTTGATATTGTATTGAATCCACTAGGGGTACCATCGCGTATGAACCTTGGTCAGATTTATGAAACTGTTCTTGGATGGGCAGGTCATAACTTAGGTCAAACATATGCTACTCCGATCTTTGATGGAGCTTCAATAGACGAGATCAACGAGTTGACCGAAAAGGCCGGAGTTCCAAAATATGGTACAGTTCACCTGTACGATGGAGGAACAGGAAAACGTTTCGATCAGCCGGCTACAGTGGGTATTGTGTATATGATTAAGTTGGGACACATGATTGACGACAAAATGCACGCTCGTTCAATTGGACCATACTCATTGATTACACAGCAACCACTTGGAGGTAAGGCTCAGTTTGGAGGTCAGCGTTTTGGAGAAATGGAAGTTTGGGCTCTTGAAGCTTATGGAGCATCAAATATTCTTCGCGAGATACTTACAGTAAAATCTGATGATGTTGTTGGTAGGGCAAAATCTTACGAGTCTATCGTTAAAGGTGATGCAATGCCGGAACCGGGAATCCCTGAATCATTCAACGTATTGTTGCATGAACTTAGAGGTTTAGGATTAAGCATTACACTTACTGAGTAGTTGAACTTTAGGCTTCGGCCTAAAGTCTCTGTTTTTTTAGAATAAGTATTAATCAATTACCATAACAGACATGGCATTGAGAAATAAGGATAATAAAGCCCAAAGTAGATTTAACAAAATCACTATTAGTTTAGCTTCTCCGGAGTCACTTTTGGAGCAGTCAAGAGGTGAGGTGTTAAAGCCAGAAACTATTAACTATCGTACTCATAAACCGGAACGTGACGGTCTTTTTTGTGAGCGCATTTTCGGTCCTGTAAAAGATTATGAGTGTGCCTGTGGAAAATATAAGCGTATCCGTTATAAGGGTATTGTATGTGATAGATGTGGGGTAGAGGTAACTGAGAAAAAAGTTAGACGTGATCGTGTTGGTCATATTAATTTAGTTGTGCCGGTTGCTCATATTTGGTATTTCAGATCACTACCAAATAAAATAGGTTACCTTCTTGGATTACCTTCCAAAAAGCTTGATATGATTATTTACTACGAACGTTACGTAGTAATTCAACCAGGTATAGCTTTAAATCCTGAGGGTGAGCCACTTCAAAAATTAGATTATTTAACCGAAGAAGAATATCTTGATATCGAAGATACTCTTCCTGAGGATAACTATTATATGGAAGAAGATAATCCGGATAAATTCATCGCAAAAATGGGAGCAGAGGCTCTTATTGAATTGTTGCGAAGAATTAATTTGGATGAGTTGTCATTCCAATTACGCGATAAAGCACATAACGAAACTTCTAAACAACGTAAAGCTGAAGCTCTTAAACGTCTTCAGGTTGTGGAAGCTTTAAGAGATGCAAATACTCGTATCGAGAACCGTCCTGAATGGATGATTATGAAAGTAGTTCCGGTTATTCCACCAGAATTACGTCCATTAGTTCCGTTAGATGGAGGTCGTTTTGCTACATCTGACCTGAATGATCTTTATCGTCGTGTAATCATCAGAAACAACCGTCTTAAGAGATTAATTGAGATTAAGGCTCCTGAAGTAATTTTACGTAATGAGAAACGTATGCTTCAAGAATCGGTTGATTCATTATTTGATAATACACGTAAAGCATCAGCAGTAAAAACTGAAGCAAACAGAGCGTTGAAATCACTTTCTGATTCGTTGAAAGGTAAGCAGGGACGTTTCCGTCAAAACTTACTTGGTAAACGTGTTGATTACTCTGCGCGTTCGGTAATTATTGTTGGTCCTGAATTGAAATTATCCGAGTGTGGTATTCCTAAGGGAATGGCAGCGGAATTATATAAACCGTTTATTATTCGTAAGCTTATTGAGCGCGGTGTTGTAAAAACCGTAAAATCAGCTAAACGAATCATTGATAAGCGTGAGCCAATTGTTTGGGATATTCTTGAAAACGTATTGAAAGGACATCCTGTACTACTTAACCGTGCTCCAACTCTTCACCGTTTGGGTATTCAGGCTTTCCAACCAAAACTTATTGAAGGAAAAGCTATACAGTTACACCCTCTTGCATGTACGGCCTTTAACGCCGATTTCGATGGTGACCAGATGGCGGTACACTTACCATTAGGACCTGAGGCTATTTTAGAGGCTCAAATGTTGATGTTAGGGTCTCATAATATTCTTAACCCTGCAAATGGTGCACCTATTACTGTACCATCTCAGGATATGGTATTGGGACTTTATTATATGACTAAAGTCCGTAAATCTACTGAATCGTATAAGGTAAAAGGTGAAAACCTGACTTTCTACTCAGAAGAAGATGTAAATATTGCGTATAACGAAGGTAAGGTTGAGTTAAATGCACCAATTAAGGTTAAATTAGATGTTTACGAAAATGGACAAGCAGTAAACAAAATGATTGAGACTTCGGTTGGTCGTGTATTGTTCAACGAAAAAGTACCATTTAAGGCGGGATATATCAACGACGTAATGACTAAGAAAGCTTTACGTGACGTGATTATGAAAGTTCTTAAAGTTACTGATGTTCCTACAACGTCTGATTTCCTTGATGATATTAAAAATCTTGGTTATTCTAATGCCTTTACAGGTGGACTATCTTTTAGTTTGGGTGATATTATTATCCCGGCCGAAAAGGATTCAATGGTTAAGGGAGCAAACGCACAGGTTGACGGTATTTTAGGTAACTATAACATGGGACTTATTACCAACAACGAACGTTATAATCAGGTTATTGATGTTTGGACTTCTACAAATGCTGAATTGACCGAATTGGCTATGAAGCGTTTAACAGAGGACAATGATGGATTCAACTCAGTATTTATGATGCTTGATTCCGGAGCCCGTGGTTCGAAAGAGCAGATTCGTCAGCTTTCTGGAATGCGTGGTTTGATGGCAAAACCTCAAAAATCAGGAGCATCAGGAGGAGAAATTATTGAAAATCCGATTGTTGCCAACTTTAAAGAAGGACTGTCAATTCTTGAGTACTTTATTTCTACTCACGGTGCCCGTAAGGGACTTGCCGATACAGCCTTGAAAACTGCCGATGCGGGTTACTTAACTCGTCGTTTGGTTGATGTTTCTCAGGATGTAATTGTAAGAGAAGTAGATTGTGGTACATTAAGAGGGGTAGAAGTTACTCCACTTAAGAAAAATGATGAAATAGTAGAGGATTTAGCTGAGCGTATACTTGGTCGTGTTTCTCTACATGATATATATAATCCGCTTACGGATGAATTACTTATTGCTTCGGGAGAACAAATTACTGAGGAAATTGCAGACAAAATTCAGGAGTCTCCAATTGAAATGGTTGAAGTTCGTTCACCACTTACATGTGAAGCTAAGAGAGGTATTTGTGCTAAGTGTTACGGACGAAATCTTGCAACCGGAAAAATGGTTCAAAAAGGTGAAGCCGTTGGAGTTATTGCAGCTCAGTCAATTGGTGAGCCGGGTACACAGCTTACACTTCGTACTTTCCACCAGGGGGGTACTGCCAGTAACGTACTTGATGAATCAACTTTGTTCGCGAAGTTTGCAGGTAAGTTTGTTGTAGATGAAGTAAGAACTGTTGAGGGTGAAGACTTTGAAGGAAATCCTGCAACAGTTATCATTTCGCGTACTGCAGAAATGAAATTAGTTGATCCGGAATCAGGATTAACACTTATGACAGCAAACCTTCCTTACGGATCGAATATGTTTATTAAGAATGGAGATGTTCTTGAAAAAGGAGATAAGATCTGTCAATGGGATCCATATAATGCCGTAATTATTGCGGAAACTGCCGGAGATATTATTTACGAAAATATTGTTCAGGGAGTTACTTATCAGGTTGAAATTGATGAGCAAACCGGTTTCCAGGAAAAGGTAATTTCAGAATCGAGAAATAAAAAGATTATTCCAACAATTGCTATTACTGATAAGTCTGGCAATGCTGTTAAATCTTATAACTTACCGGTAGGAGCGCATATTATCGCTGACGAAGGCGAGAAGATTTCAGCTGGTAAAATTCTTGTAAAGATACCGAGAAAGTCTGCTAAGGCAGGGGATATTACAGGAGGTCTTCCTCGTGTAACTGAGCTTTTCGAAGCGCGTAACCCATCTAACCCGGCAGTAGTTTCCGAAATTGATGGTATTGTTTCTTATGGTAAGATTAAACGTGGTAACCGTGAGATTATTATCGAAACAAAAGCCGGAGATATTAAGAAATATCTTGTAAAACTTTCTAACCAGATCTTAGTTCAGGAAAATGACTATGTAAAAGCAGGTATGTCTTTATCTGATGGAGCTATTACTCCTATCGATATTCTTAGAATTAAAGGACCTTCTGCTGTTCAACAGTATTTGGTAAATGAAGTTCAGGAAGTTTATCGTCTACAGGGTGTGAAGATTAACGACAAACACTTTGAGGTTGTTGTTCGTCAGATGATGAGAAAAGTTAAGATTGTAGATCCGGGAGATACTATCTTCCTTGAAGCTCAACTTGCTCATAAAAACGACTTTATTGAAGTGAATGATGAAATTTACGGTAAGAAAGTTGTTGAAGATGCCGGTGAATCTGAAAACTTAAAAGTAGGTCAGATAATTACAGCTCGTGATCTGCGTGAAGAAAATTCAATCTTACGTAGAGCTGATAAAGCACTTGTAACTGTTCGTGATGCGGTGCCGGCAACGGCTGAACCTGTACTTCAGGGTATTACAAGAGCATCGCTTCAGACTAAGTCATTTATCTCTGCTGCATCGTTCCAGGAAACTACAAAAGTATTGAACGAAGCTGCTGTAAATGGTAAGGAAGATAACCTGATGGGTCTTAAAGAAAATGTAATTGTTGGTCATAAGATTCCTGCCGGAACCGGATTAAGAGAGTACGATAATATTATCGTTGGTTCTAAGGATGAGTATGATGCCATGATTATGATGAAAGGAGGACTTTAATAGTTATGAGTGATCAGAAAAAGAAAGAAGGACAATTAAATATTGAGTTGAGTGAAGAAGTTGCTGATGGAACTTATTCTAATCTTGCAATAATCAACCATTCAGTATCAGAATTTGTTGTTGACTTTATAAATGTGATGCCTGGAGTGCCTAAGGCTAAGGTTAAATCAAGAATTGTTTTAACTCCTCAGCACGCCAAAAGATTGATGAAAGCATTAGCAGATAATGTTACTCGTTTCGAAAAGGCTCATGGAGAAATTAAAGATTATGAGCAACCTCCGATTCCGATGAATTTCGGACCGACAGGTGAAGCATAAATAATAAATGAAAATCCCGACTTTTTAGTCGGGATTTTTTTATACAAAAAAAATCCTGATCTGGAGAAGATCAGGATTTATACCAAATGAATTTCAAACTGCTCTATTAAAACCAAAGTATTTTTTGTTTTAGCAATTTATAAAAATCGTTGCATAGCCAGAGCTACGGAACTATTTTTTAAAGAAGATAAAATGAAAAAGACAAAGGTTTTACAGTGCATTTTGATGTTGATTTGGTATTATATATTTTTCAGAATTAATATTATGCTTCAACAGCAGTTACAACCTGCTTTGTCCATCCAAACTTATCTTCTCCGGTTTTTGTTTGAATTGCAAATAATTTGGCTTTTAATATTTCAGAATAGCGATCTTCTTTCTGTGTCATTTCCATTATCTGATCCTTGTACCCTATAGCGTAGATTGGGCTTACTATTGCAGCTGTACCACAACCAAAAGCTTCTTTTAATTCTCCTTTGGCGTCAGCATCAATTAATTCCTGAACAGTTATAGGTCTTACTTCAACTTCTATTCCTTCTGCACGCGCTATATCCAATAAGCTCTTTCTTGTGATACCATCAAGAATTCTTTCCGAAGTTGGAGCTGTAACTATTTTGTCACCAATTCTGAACATTACATTCATTACTCCGGCTTCTTCAACATGAGTGTGCGTGGCATCGTCTGTCCAGATAACCTGATCAAATCCTTCTTCTCTTGCTAAACGGGCTGGGTAGAACGAACCTGCATAATTACCGGCTGCCTTGGCGAAACCAACACCTCCGTTCGCTGCACGAGAATATTTATCTGCAATTTTTAATTTTACATCATTAGAAAAATATGCCCCAACCGGTGAAAGTAAGATCATAAACTTGAATTCCTCGGAAGAAGAAGCTACAATTGTTTCTTCGCTTGCAAAAATAAACGGACGAATATAAAGCGCTCTTCCGTTTCCTTTAGGGACCCATTCAGCGTCAAGTTTTAAAAGCTCCTCCAAGCCTTCGTTGAAGATTTTAGCTGGCACTCCCGGCATATCTAATCTTTCGGCAGATATGTTCAGGCGCTTCTGGTTTTCATCCGGACGAAATAACCATACCTGATCCTTTTCATCTTTATAAGCCTTCATCCCTTCAAATACAGCCTGACCATAGTGTAGTACTTTGGCTCCGGGCGACATCACTAGCGGCTCATAAGGTGTTATCCTTGAATTACTCCATTTTCCGTCTTTATAGTCAGCAACAAACATGTGATCTGTAAAGTTTGCGCCAAACGATAAGTTGTCGAAATCTACTTTCGAAATATTTGATTTATCAGCTTTTATAATTTGCATTATATTTCTTTTTGGTTCTTATCAAAATTAAGTAAAAATATCTGTATTATAGACTGTTAAGTGTAAAATACTAAAGTCGCAAAATCCTGATGCAAATTACGTTGTTTTTAATATTTATTGACTTATTTTGTGGTGAATATTTCAAATTATCAGTAATTGTATTGAAGGATTAATAAGCTGTAAGCATATTGCTTAAAGCCTAAAGTTTATAATGAATGAAGAGAGAAATAATAAAAACGGCCGATGGTTCACATACAATTTCGATTCCTGAATGGAATGAGCAATATCATTCGGTAAACGGAGCAGTTGCAGAAGCATATCACGTGTTTATTAATGCAGGGCTAAAAGAAATTGATTCAGAAAAGATTTCTATTCTTGAAATTGGATTTGGAACGGGTTTAAACTCTATCATTACTATGATAGAAGCGCAAAAATTAAATAAGGATATTTATTACCAGGGAGTAGAGGCATACCCGGTAAAGGATGAAGAAATTAAAGTTCTGAATTATATCGATGTGCTAAATGCTGAAGAATTCCGAAAATCATTTGAAGTTATGCATTCTTCTAAATGGGATGAGGAAGTTGTTTTAAACGATAGTTTTACTTTGTTGAAGCAAAACAAAACCTTTGATAAAATAGAGGATGTTAATAAGTTCGATTTAATTTATTTCGACGCGTTTGGTCCGGATGTTCAACCTGATTTATGGTCAGAGGAAATTTTTGCTAAGATGTATAAATCTCTAAAGTCAGAAGGTATTCTGGTAACTTATAGTGCCAAAGGGAGTGTTAAAAGAGCAATGAAAAGTGCTGGTTTTAGAATAGAAAGACTTCCCGGGCCTAAGGGAAAGAGAGAAATGACCAGAGCTGTGAAAGGATAAGGCTTTAGAAGAGGCTGTCTCAAAAGTGAATTTGTACACGTCATATCGACCTTGTGGAGAGATCTCAATATATTGATTTTCAATCATGAGATTTCTCGACTATCGCTCGAAATGACGAATTTTACGACTTTTGAGACAGCATCCTTCTATAAATATTATTCTACACTTATCTTTCTTGTAAACGATTCTACAGGTGTTGAAATTCTAATAAAGTAAACTCCTTCCTGACTATTAGCGTCAACCTGCCAATTTACCGTATGAGTTCCTTTTGGCTGATTGTTGAATTTGTATTGTTCTACAACCTGCCCCTGTAAATTGAAAACTTCAATTGTTACCGTGCTTTTCTCTGAAATACTGTACTTTATTGTGGCATTTCCTTTAACCGGAACCGGGTATACCGACATTGGGCTTTTAGAAGCGTTTTTATTGTAAGCTACCTCTTCTATGCTAAGCGAAATAGACTCATCCAGATTTGGAGTATCAAGTTTTTTGGTAGTGAACATTTTGTATTCACCTGCTTCCAAAGAAATGGATTGTGAAGTTGTAGAAACTTCGTATTCGCTTCCTGCAAAATAATTGTACCAGGTGCCTGTTTTTGGAAAAGTAACGGAAGTAGTTTTTGCTGTAACATCGAAATTCCCAACAATTACAACATCCATATCATTGTGCTCCAGGATTATTGATTTTAACGCTCCATTATCTACATCTAAAGTAAAGTTTGTTGTAGAGAAAGCAGCTTCGGTTTTCTTAAGCTTCATAATAGCTTTGTGAAGATTGTAAACCCTAAGTCTGTCAGCATCTTTTGTATAATCCCATTTAATTGGTTTGTTGCCAACTCTTCCGTTAAAGTCAATACTGTAATCATATCCTACTTCATCAAACTGCCAAATCATTTTAGGTCCGGGTATAGTCCAGATAAACATTGCCTGTAATTGCATACGCTCCATGTTTGTAGAGAGTTCTTTTATATTGTAACTGCCGTTTGAATTACCATATTCGCTGTTTTTATAGGCAATACGTTCTTCGTCATGTGAGCTTGAATATGCAACTAAGTGTGGTTTAGACCATCCGCGCTTAATATATGAGGCCCAGCTTAAGTCCGATTTATCGCCTTCGTTCCATCCCATAGCGGCTTCAGAGTAGTTGTGAACCATATTTCCCCATAGCATTATGCCGTGGTCTGCAAGTTCTTTTTCTTCTTGATTACCACCCAAATGTTCAAAAATAACATATGCATCATTATTTCTATTCCATATTTCATCGCTCATTCGCTTTAATATAGAAATACGTTGAGCATCGTATGCTCCTCCCCAGGTTCCATTAGGATGCTGAGTATTTGTAAAGCCTTTAGTGAAATCAAAACGAAAACCATCCACGTGATATTCTTTCATCCAAAAAGAGTTAATACTATCAACTAAAGCTTGTGTATGAATGCTCTCATGATCGAAATCTCTGCCCCAGGTAGCTTCCGGGATACTTCGTTCAGCTGTGTACCATAGGTTTTCGTCAGTAGGGATATAATCCGGAGTCATGTTAAGTTGTAGAAACGGAGATGATCCTTCTGAATGGTTTAGTACTAGATCAATTATTACTGCAATTCCTCTACTGTGCGCTTCATCAATAAATTCCTTTAGTTTATTTTTTGGACCATAGTATTTGTCAGGTGCAAAATAGAATGATGGGTTATATCCCCAACTTTCGTTCCCTTCAAACTCATTAATAGGCATTAGTTCTATGGCATTGATATTTAGTTTTTCTAAATAGTCTAATGTGTCAATTATTGATTGATATGAGTGCTTGTGTACAAAGTCTCTAACCAACAATTCGTAAATTATTAAATTACTTTTTGCCGGTTTAACAAATTCGGTGTTTTTCCAGGCGTATTCTGTTTGTCCGGTTTCGAAAACACTAACAATTCCTTCGGTTTTTCCTTTGGGATATGTTTTAAGGTTTGGGTAGGTTTCGTCAGAAATCCAACCATCATTCCACGGGTCTAATATTTTTTCTGTATATGGGTCGGCAATGATAATTTCGCCATCTACTAAATATTGAAAAGAGTATTCCTCACCCTGAGTTAAACCATCAATTGTTATCCAATATCTTGTATTTTCATCGCTTGAGTTTGCCGTGCTTCTTTTCATGGCATACTCTCCTTTTATTGCCCAGTCAGAGAAATCACCTTTTACGTAAACGAAGTTTTTGTTAGGTGCTTGAAGAACTAAAGTTACTTTGGTGTCATCACCTTCATGGTAATTTATTCCATCTCTCATTCCTGACGGTAGAGCTTCAACTACAGGTGCTGATTCTACAACAACAGAAAAGCTAATAGATTTTACTTCTGATCCGTTATTAACATCGATAGTATAAGAATTTGTTTCGCTAACAGTTTTGCTAAAATCAATTTCTTTAACACCGGCAGCTGTAGATATCTCTGTTCCTGCTTCTTTTATTGAAAAATCAGCATCTTCGGTAGAAGTAACTTTAATATTTAGTGTTTCATCGCTATTCATTTTTAATACGCCACCGTTTGCTACTATAGGGCTTACTAATTCTATTTGGAAGTTACCTACTCCAACAAAGTAGTCATCGCCGGTACAAGAACCATTTTCTGAATATTCCCATTTCGATGCTCCATTAGCTGTTCTAAAAACCAGCCCCATTTTTTTCATTGTACTTTCTTCGCCATTGGGAATCGCAAAATATGTTTTGGGTGTTAAAACAATTGTATGTGTACCATCTCCATTATTCGTAAATTTCTCCTTTTCGGTTGTTGTATTCCAGTCGTCGTTGCCGGAACCATATATCCATGGATCATCTTCAGTACCTATGCCGGCCCAGATAAACAAATCAGTAGTGCTCATGTCGTTACATGAGTTATCTGAATTGATCGTAATGGTAATTTCATCATTTACCCCAAAAGGTAAGGGTGTTATAGTAATGTCGCTTTCCGGTGTGGATTTTTTATCTATAGGTTCACCACTGCCATAACTCGGCTGTGCAATTAAGCCGCTAAATGATATGAACAGAAACGCCACTAATAAGTAATTGTATATTTTCCTCATTTCTACAATTTATTTGTGATTGTTAGATTATATTTTGGTAAATATAATAATTTATTAGTGTAATTGATACACTAACTATGTATTTTTTGTTATGGGGAGAGTATGTGTATTTTACATAAATTCAAAAAAAAACATCGGGGCTGGTTGGCTCCGATGTTTCTACTACATAAAAAAAATATAATCTATGCCTCAGCGGCTTCTTTCGATTTTTTAGCCAAATCTTCCTGTATGTTTCTGGGAACAGGTTCATACTCATAGAATTTATGCGTAAAACTGGCTCTTCCCTGAGTTAAAGATCTAAGAGAAGTAGAATAATCATACATTTCTACCAATGGGATATGTGCAGTAATAATAGAGTAGCGATTTTTTGAATCCATACCCTGAACCATTGCTCTTCTGGATTGCAAATCGGTCATAACTTCGCCCATTAATTCTTCCGGAACCTTTATTGTTAATTCTTGTATTGGTTCCATAATCTTTGGACTGGCATCGTGGAATGCTTCTTTGAAAGCGTGAGCACCTGCGATCTTAAATGAGATATCATTAGAATCAACAGGGTGCATTTTACCGTCGTAAACAATTACCCTTACATCTCTAACATATGATTCCGTAATTGGTCCTTGTTCCATTTTTTCCATTACACCTTTCATAATTGCCGGAATATAACGGCTGTCTATAACACCACCAACAATTGAGTTAATGAATACAAGTTTACCTCCCCAAGGTAATTCAATTTCTTCTTTTCCTCTAACACTATAATCTGTAGGATTGGGCATTCCTTCATAATACGGTTCAATTTCCATGTAAACTTCACCGAATTGTCCGGCACCACCACTTTGTTTTTTATGACGATAATGCGACTGAGCTTTCTTTTGAATAGTTTCGCGATATGCAATTTTAGGAGCAAAATATTCAGCCTCGATATTGAAAGTGTTTTTTAGTTTCCACAGAACTGTGTGCAGGTGTAATTCACCCTGACCGTGAACAAGTAGTTGTTTTAGTTCTTTGGCGTACTCAAATAACATTGTTGGATCTTCTGAATGAATATCTTTCAATGCATCTACCATTTTTTCTTCATCGGCTTCGTTAACTGCTTTTATTGCTTTTCTAACCAGAGGATCCGGAAACTCAAGAGGAGAGAAAACCATTTTTGACTCCTCATCCTTTAATGTATGACAAGTTTGGGTATCTTTCAGCTTTACCATTGCAGCTATATCACCACATTTTACTTCATTAACTGATTCACGTTCTTTTCCATCAATCAGGAAGAGCTTGTTTACTGTTTCTGATGTACCTGTTTGAGCATTTTTTAGAATTTGCCCAATTTTTAAAGAACCTTCTTCTACTTTGAAAAAGTTAACTTTTCCAAGGAAAGGTTCAACTAAAGTCTTGAAGACAAATAATGATGTTTTTTTCTTTGGATCATTAGCAACAAGTTCGCCATCAACTGTAGGTGTGGTATCAACATCAATAGCCGAAGGAGCAACATTATCGATGAATCCCATCATCCTTCCTGAGCCCATGTTTTTCTTTGCAGACATGACGAAAACCGGAAATAATTCGTGTTTCATCATCCCTATTTTTATTCCTTTTCTCAATTCATCTTCATCCAGATTACCTTTATCGAAATAAAGTTCCATCAATCCTTCATCATTTTCAGCAGCTTTTTCTACTAATTCGTTGTGAAGTTCATTGGCCTTATCAATTTCCGAATCCGGAATAGGAAGTTTTTCAGGTTTTCCTCCGTCAGGACCAAATTTGTACATAGTCATTTTCAAAAGGTCAATGATTGAATCAAATTTTTCTCCCTGATTTAGTGGGTATTGCATTAATACAGCACTTGATCCAAATTTATTTTGGATGGACAGCCATGAGTGATCAAAATTTGCCTGTGGATGGTCCATTTGGTTAATAGACATTATCACCGGTTTTTTGAACTGATCGATATATTCCCAAAGATTATCATTTGTCACCTCATAACCGTGTTGGGCATTCATTAACATAATGCAGGTATCAGCTACCCTCATCGAAGAAACTGTTTCTCCAATGAAATCGTATAAGCCCGGAGTGTCAATAATATTGATTTTGTAGTCGCGCCATTCTGTATGAAGAGAGGTTGCGTACACAGAGTTTCCTCTGTCTTTCTCAATTTCGTGATAGTCAGAAACCGTGTTTCCTTCTTCAACAGTCCCGCGACGCTGTAGTAAGCCTGCCTCGTAGACCATAGTCTCAGCCAGAGTTGTTTTCCCTGATTTACTACCGCCTATGAGAACGATGTTTTTGATGTTTTTAGCACTATATTCTTTCATATACTGTAAGATTTAAAGATTGAGTACTGATGTTAGAATCAATAGGGGCAAATAAAAAAACATCAGTAGAAAGGTTTTCCTGATGTCTGTAATTTAGCGAAGTGTTTATTGAGACCCCCATATTAATTACCAACAAGTTAACGAAGATTAATTCTATATAAATATATTTTTTTTGACCAAATTAAAACATGATCAACATCAGGTAAGTTAGTCAATTTTTACGTGTAATACCAGAAATAATATTATGTAGATGAGGGTAATGGACTATGTTATTTTTATTAAAAACAAAACCACCTGAAAATCAAGTGGTTTTGTAATTTTTGAATGAAGTTTGGGAAAATTCATTCTTTGGAAATTTTTGTAAAGAGAATAATGTTTTGATTTGAAATTGCTTTCCGATCAAAACATAAGCAAATTAAAGAAGATGAAAGTGATAAATAAATGACCTTTAACCGATATTAACATGATTTTTGTCTTGTGTGGCTATTTGTTATTGTTTTTTTGCGACAGATATGCGCAGGCATACAAGGAGTGTTTCCGGTAGAGTATTTTAATATGTTAAGTAATGAGGCTATTAATGGATTTGCTATGTATATTCGAGTATTTTTTTTACTTTTGCCGCTTGTTAAACACAGCTAAATAAATCGCAAGATGTTATTATTTTTCAAAGGACAAGTGAATCAATTTTATGTAGTTGATTCGAAGAATGATTTACAAAACGAAGAAATAGAAAAGCTCGTTTGGTTATTCGGTGAAGCCAAAAAAATAGAGGGGCAGGAAGTAGATGGTGTTTTTATAGGACCACGTCGCGAAATGATAACACCTTGGAGTACAAATGCCGTTGAGATTTCACAAAATATGGGAATCAGCGGCATTTTGCGTATAGAGGAGTTTTTTCTTGCAGGTGATGAGTACGACTTCGATCCTATGCTTCAGGCTATGTATAAGGGACTAAATCAGGAAACCTATACAATAGAACACGATCCGGAGCCAATTATCAATATCAAGAATATAGCCGGCTACAATAAGGTGGAAGGTTTGGCATTGAATGATGATGAGGTTGGATACCTGGAAGGTCTTGCAAAAAAACTTGGCCGTGAACTTACAGATTCTGAAGTGTTTGGGTTCTCTCAGGTTAATTCAGAGCACTGTCGTCACAAAATTTTCAACGGAACTTTTGTAATCGATGGAAAAGAAATGCCGAACTCTTTATTTAAGATGATAAAGAAAACATCTGAAGTTAATCCCAATAAAATAGTATCTGCATATAAAGATAATGTGTCGTTTGTTGAAGGTCCGAAAATTGAACAATTTGCACCTCATTCGCACGATAAAGCTGATTTCTTTGAAACTAAAGAAATTAAATCTGTTATTTCTTTGAAGGCAGAAACGCATAACTTCCCAACAACAGTAGAGCCATTCAACGGTGCTGCTACAGGTTCGGGAGGAGAAATTCGCGACCGTTTGGCAGGAGGAAAAGGTTCATTGCCATTGGCCGGAACAGCTGTTTATATGACATCATATTCCCGTTTAGAAAACGAACGTAAATGGGAAGAAGGAGTGGAAGAGCGTAAATGGCTTTACCAAACTCCTATGGATATTTTAATAAAAGCATCTGACGGAGCTTCTGATTTTGGTAACAAATTTGGTCAGCCGTTAATTTCTGGTTCGGTACTTACTTTCGAGCACGAAGAAAATGCTACACGCATGGGATTCGATAAAGTAATTATGCTTGCCGGAGGTATTGGTTTTGCTAAACATGCCGATGCTCTTAAAGGAGATCCGGAGGCCGGAGATAAGATTGTGATCTTAGGAGGTGATAACTACCGTATCGGTATGGGAGGTAGTGCTGTATCGTCAGTAGATACAGGTCATCACGAAAGTGGAATTGAGCTTAACGCTATCCAACGTTCAAATCCCGAGATGCAAAAACGTGCCATGAATGCAATTCGTGCCATGGTTGAAGCTGATGAAAATCCAATTGTGTCTATTCACGATCACGGAGCAGGAGGTCACTTAAACTCTCTTTCCGAATTGGTAGAAGAAACAGGAGGTACAATTTATACTGACAAGCTTCCTGTTGGAGATCCAACACTTTCTGATAAAGAAATCGTTGGTAACGAATCGCAGGAAAGAATGGGATTGGTTATTAAGGATGAAAATATCGATTTGTTACACAGAGTTGCAGACCGTGAGCGTTCGCCAATGTACGAAGTAGGTGAAGCTACTAACGATCACCAGTTCAAATTCGAAAATTCGAAGACAAAGGATGCACCGATCGATCTTCAGATGGAAGATATGTTTGGTAATCCTCCAAAAACTATAATGACCGATGTTGAAAAACAGGCTAAATATGAGGCTGTTTCTTATCAGAGAGGAAAACTTCACGAATATTTAGAAGCTGTTCTTCAACTTGAAGCTGTAGCTTCGAAAGACTGGCTGACAAATAAAGTAGACCGTTCGGTAACGGGTAAAGTTGCAAAACAACAAACTTGTGGTAGTTTACAGTTGCCATTAAACGATGTTGGAGTAATGGCTCTTGATTATCGAGGTAAATTTGGTGTGGCTACTGCTATAGGACATTCTCCGGTATCGGCTTTGATAGATCCTGTTGCAGGTTCGAGAAACTCAATTGCCGAGGCTCTTACAAATATTGTTTGGGCTCCGATGACAGAATCATTGAAATCTGTTTCGCTTTCGGCAAACTGGATGTGGCCTGCTAAAAACGAAGGAGAAGATGCTCGTTTGTATAAAGCAGTAGAGGCTGTTTCTAAATTTGCTATCGATTTAGGAATCAATATTCCAACGGGAAAAGATTCATTGTCGATGACTCAGAAATACGGTGATGAGAAAGTTTTTGCACCGGGAACCGTAATTATTTCGGCAGGGGCTGAGGTAAACGATATTACTAAGGTTGTAGAGCCGGTTCTTAAAACAAAAGAAGGAAACAATATTATATATGTAGATCTTGCAAACGATGCTTTCAAACTTGGAGGTTCGTCTTTTGCACAGGTTGTAAACAAACTTGGAGCTGAGACTCCAACAATTACTGATACTGATAAATTCGCTGCAGGTTTTAAAGCTATTCAGGAGTTGATTCAGGATGGTAAAATTCTAGCTGGTCACGATATTTCGGCAGGTGGTTTAATTACTGCTTTGCTGGAAATGACTTTCGCAGAGCAAAATCTTACTGCATCGGTCGATTTAACTGCTCTTGGAGAAGAGGATATTATTAAAGTTCTTTTCGCTGAAAATTCAGGATTGTTGATTCAGGTAGAGAATGGAGAGGAAGTATCTAAATTCTTAGCAGATAAAGGTGTAAATAACCATATAATAGGTGTTGCCGAAGAAGGAGAAACACTTCAGGTAATCTTAGGAGATGCCTATGAAGAATTCGACGTAGCTCATCTTAGAGATATGTGGATGAAAACTTCTTTCCTTTTAGATAGAAAACAAAGTGGAGACAAGTTAGCAACAGAGCGATTCGGAAACTATTCTGAGCAGCCTTTGGAATATAAAATGCCTGAAGGATTTACAGGTAAAATGGAAGATTACGGAATTTCTCAGGATAGAAAAGAGCGTAGCGGAATTAAAGCTGCAATTATTCGAGAGAAAGGTGTGAACGGAGACAGAGAGATGGCTTACGCAATGTACTTAGCCGGCTTTGATGTAAAAGATGTTCACATGACCGATTTGATTGCTGGTCGTGAAAACCTTGAAGATGTTAATTACATTGTGTTTGTTGGAGGGTTCTCTAACTCCGATGTACTTGGTTCGGCTAAAGGTTGGGCGGGAGCATTTAAATACAACGAAAAGGCAAAACAAGCTCTTGAAAACTTCTATAACAGAGAAGATACTTTGAGTTTGGGAGTTTGTAACGGTTGCCAGCTTATGATGGAAATGGAACTTATTAATCCTGACCACGCTGTTAAGCCTAAGATGCTTCACAATGACTCTCATAAATTTGAATCAGGATTTATTACGATGAATATTCCTGAGAACGATTCTGTGATGTTCAAGTCGCTTTCCGATACACGAATGGGTATTTGGATAGCGCATGGAGAAGGTAAATTTAATATGCCTTACGAAGAGGATAAATATAATGTCGTTGGTAAATACACCTACGATGGATATCCTGCAAACCCTAACGGATCTGACTTTGGAGCTGCAGCAGTTGCTTCAAAAGACGGACGTCACCTTGCAATGATGCCTCACCTGGAAAGAGCAATCTTCCCGTGGAACTGGGCTAAATACGACGATGCCCGCCAGGATGAGGTTTCACCATGGATTGAGGCATTTGTTAATGCACGTAAGTGGGTTGAAGAGAAAGTAAAGTAAAATACCATGTGGAAGAGACGCAATGCATCGCGTCTGCACAATATCAAAAAAATCACTCTTTCATTATAAAAATGGGAGGGTGTTTTTTTTAGTTTATATTTTTGTAAAAATCCAATATCTTACTTATTACTTCAATTCTTTGTTCATCCTTTTCAATCAGTAGTTCGTGTTGAGCATTTTTAACCAGATAACCTTTGCAGTTTTTTCCCAGTTTCTTCGCTTTATCAACGAATTGTTGATGTGCTTTAGGATCAACTATTTGTTCGTTTTCTGCCGAGAATAGAATAAACGGAGTTTGTATATTGTTGATATTGCTATTTATGTAATCGAACTGCTTACACGATTTATATACCCAATGGTAGCTTGCACCTCCTAATTTGGCATCAGGTACTTTTGCAAAAGCAGAGTTCATTCTTTTATATCTGATTTCTGAACCGGTAAGTTTGTTGTCTTTGAAAGCAACTTTATCATCGTGATATTTACTTTCTCCCATCGCATAATCATTTTTATCGAGATGAAATAATTTCACGGTAGAACAACCGGGAGGAACCAGCCCTAACATAGGTGATGAAAATGCTGCGGCAACAAAATCACCTGAATTTTGTTCTAAATATGTCATTCCAATTGCTCCACCCATTGAGTGAGCCAATAAATAAATTTTATCGTGATCGCCCTTTTTCACAATGTTATCATAAAAGAATTTCATATCATCAATATAATATTGAAAATCATCGATATATCCCATGTCTGTATTCTCTATCATTCTGCCCGACAAACCTTGTCCTCGATGATCGTGGATATAAACGGAATATCCGTTATTATATAAATCGAATATCAATTCCTTGTATTTTATAGCAGCTTCGGTTCTGCCGGCCGAAATAACTATTGCCATATCACCTGATTGTTTTTGCCTGAATGTCTTGTAATATATCTTTACGCTGTCTTTACCCTCAAAACTACCTTCTGTACCACCGTTGTAGAAATCCTCAATCCTACTCGCGTATATAGAGTCTGTTAATTGCTCTGTTGTGCTAAGATTGTATTTGTTTTCTTCCTTTTTTAATGCTTCGAAATTTACTCCACATGATGTTATTATCAGCAAGCTGACAATCGCTCCAATAAATGTTGTTTTATGTTTCATAGTATTTCATTTCAAAAGCTTCCTCTGCTTCTTTTATAATTTCCAAAGTATCAGATGCTCTATTCATTACTTTTTCAAGCTCCTTGTCTAAGTCCGGCGATTGAATATCAAACAATTCAACTTCTAAAGCACCAACCTTTTCAATTAAGCTTTGTTGTGTATTTTTTAATTCCTTCCAACTTTGTTAAAGCAGAGTTCATTGCTTTAATTCTTTTTTCCGTTTTCTCGTCTATGACAATAAGATTTTATCGGGTTATAAAAAGTTAAATTACTGAATTCTAATGTGATATTCAAATTAGAGATAGTTGAAAGTAGTTGGTTTGCAATAAACATGAGAAACTACAATTTATTGCAATACAGTTTCAATACTTTTTCTAATACCAAATGCATTTTGATATGTATTTGGTATAATCTTAAACTTCAGCGAAATTGCAGATACTATTAACGATACAAGGGTAATTATTATCAGA
>JBDLJM010000014.1 GCA_039714315.1 Bacteroidota bacterium
ATCGCTCTTAGCTTTACTAAGAGCGATTTTTCATTCTAAAAGTCGTAAATTTATATTGTAAAATATCACAAGGACTTAAATGTTTAGATCTTCTTTTTTTAAAACTTTATGTCTTTTGTTTTTACTTTCGTCCCACAGTTATTCTCAAATAATAGAAGGCAAAGTGGTTAATAGTGAAAACAATCCTCTTGAACATGCATCCATCTCAGTAATCAACACAAAAGACTCTACCCTAATAAGCTACGTCAGCACCGACAAATCAGGCAAGTATACTTTTACTGAAATTCCTTATGGCGAGTATATATTTCACATCCATTTAGTAGGATATAAAACCTATCAAAAAAACATTGAAATAAAAACTGAAACAACAACTCTGGAAGTTGTCGTTCTCGAAAACAGTAATAAATTGGATGAAGTGATTGTCACTTTGGTCACTCCAATTTCCATAAAAAAAGATACTGTAACATATAATACCCGGGCTTTTAAAGTCAGAATTGATGACTCTGTAGAGGATCTTCTGAAAAAATTACCGGGCATCGAAGTAGATGCTTCCGGTAAGATTACTGCACAGGGTGAGGAAGTAACCAAAATTTACGTCGACGGGAAGGTGTTTTTTAGCGGAGACCCTGCCATAGCCTCTAAAAACCTTTCGGCTGATGCTGTAAAACGGGTAGATGTTATTGATGAAAAGAGTGAAAAAGCAAGAGTTACAGGAATAAACGACTCCGAACAAAAAAAAGTTATCAACCTGGAATTGAAGGATGATAAAAAAGTAAATGATTTTGGTAAATTTCAGGGTGGATACGGCACAGATGACAGGCATTTAAGCAGTTTGAACTATAATCGCTTTACACCAAAATTGCAGGCATCTATTATAGGTAAGTATAACAATGTTAACAGCTCCGGTTCTGACATTTCAGAATTAATCAATTTTAATACTACAGGCAGAATAGGCTCTGCAAGTTCTCCCGGCTTTATAACTACCGCTATTGCAGGCTTCAATATGGGCTATGAACTAAAAAAAGCTCAGAATATAAACAGTGATTATTTTTACAATCACAACAACGCATCATCCGGTGACATACTTAGCAAAAGAACTGAGTATATAGAAGATTTAGAATTCCTGTCAGAAAGCAAAAGCAGTAGTGATAATATATCTAATAATCACAACTTAAATTTTAACTACAGGGACCAGTCAAATAAATTGAGTTCATTTTTCATTGATGGTAGCATAAATTATAGGAGTAATGACGGGAATAATATAAATACTTTAGAGAGGTATAACGGACAAAATGAACTGGATCTTCAAAGTAATAGTAATACTGAAAGTGAAAGTAGAAACAACTCAGGTAATATTTCGATTAACTACACCAAAAGGTTTAATGAAGAAAGTAAAAGAAATTTTTCAGTTTCAGGAAGATTTAATGCTTCAAACAGCAATAATATCAGTAACAATAATCAGTTAAACAGATTCAGTATTGCCGATCCTGATAACACATATGAAACTACGGAGGAAGTAAAGAGGAGTCAAGAGCTTAATGATTTATATGCAGGTTTGAATTTAACTTATGTTGAACCTATAGCCGGGAGTCATTTTCTTGAAATCAGAACAAATACCAAATATGCATCTGTAAATGATGATGTCAATCAATCGAAATATGAAAACAATGAAATTAAAGAACCTTTAATATACACCCAGTTCTATAAAAATACAGGTCTAAGCGGAGGAGTATTCTATAAATATGATAAAGAAAAAATATTTTTTTCTGCAGGATCTACTATTGCCAGTCAAACGCAAATATTTGGCCTGAAAAATGAGGAAGAACATGAAAACAATTACACAAATATTAACCCTGAAATAAATCTTAAATATCGACCAAAAAAAGGCAGGTATTTAATGTTACGTTTTCAAAAATCAGTTAAACTTCCACGTTTATCACAACTTTCTCAGGTGATAAATAATTTCAACTCATTATATATAAGAAAAGGAAACCCTGACTTAACTCCTGAAGATAACTATTCAGCTTCTGTAACCTTTATCAATCATAATTTTTCAAAAGGTCTTAACTTCTTTTCTCGTTTGAGCTACCGATATACCGACAACAGTATTGTTAATTCAGAATTTACAAATGAATTAGGTGTACGAACATCTACCTATGAAAATTCGGGAAACAGAAACAGAGTCAATGCAGGTATTAGGTTAAGTAAAAGAGTAAAATCATTAGGGGTAAGATATAATATTTCCTTAAATGGAAGTTATGGCGACTATATATCCATCATCAACAATAAAGATAATGAAACGCAATCGAAAAATGCTATTTTAAGTCTTTCACTCGAAAATAACAAGAAGGAAAATATTGATGCGATGATAGGCGTATCTTTAAATAAGAATTATACAACCTTCTCTTCCGGGAATAATGCCGATCGGGAATATTTGCAACAATCCTATTATGCAAAAGCAGACTGGAATGTCACAGAGAGATTTAATGTTAACAGTCAGTTTAAATATGATATTTATACTGACAGTAACTTCGGAACAAATCAGTCTGTACCTATTTGGAATGCATCAATTTCTTACTCATTCTTAAAATCGAAAAGGTTGAATATAATGATAACAGCTATTGACATATTAAATAAAAACATAGGTATAATAAGAAGCAGCTCGGACAACTATTTTGAAGAAACTTATCAGGATGTTTTAGCTAACTATTACTTATTGAGCGTTACCTATGCTATAAAATAGGCACTTCATTTAAATAAAAATTGATTGTATTTTTTAATTTCGATTTACACTCCGTGTATTTAGTTGATTTCTAATGTTTTATTTCATATCTTTATAATATTATTTTGATATCATATTAAATTTTAATAAAATGAAAACAGAATTTACAGTAAAACCAAAAAGTGCATATTTAATGCTGGTTGTTGAACTTATTCTTTTAATTGCCACTCTATTCACATTTATATTTCTGAGAAATCCACTTGGTATAGTACTGGCATTAACTTTCATTATCATACTCCCGGGATTTTTCTATGTTGATCCAAACAAATCCAGAGTATTAACATTGTTTGGTGAATACAAAGGATCTGTTACAGAAAATGGTTTCTTTTGGGTAAATCCATTTTACACAAAGCAAAACATTTCATTGCGGGCACGAAACTTCGACAGTGAAAGAGTAAAGGTTAATGACAAAATCGGTAACCCCATCATGATCAGTGTAATTATGGTATGGCGCGTTAAAGAAACATATAAAGCAGCCTTTGAAGTAGACAACTACGAAAGTTTTGTTCATATACAAAGTGATGCTGCCGTTAGAAAAATGGCAGGTATGTATCCTTACGACAATTTCGATAACTCTAATGAAATCACACTGCGCTCCGGGATGAATGAAGTAAACCATGCTTTGGAACTGGAATTGTCCAAACGATTAGAAATTGCCGGAATCGAAGTATTGGAAGCCAGGATTGGCTATCTGGCATATGCACAGGAAATAGCAAGTGCTATGCTAAAACGTCAACAGGCATCTGCAATTATTGCGGCCAGAGCTAAAATCGTTGAAGGGGCAGTAAGCATGGTAGAAATGGCCTTAGAACAATTGAGTGATAAGAAAATTATAGAGCTGGACGAAGAAAGAAAAGCTTCGATGGTTACAAACCTGATGGTTGTATTAACTTCAGATAAAGATGTCAGCCCTATAGTCAACACAGGTACTCTAAATCATTAATTGCTTTGATTTTCTTTCCCGTTTGTTTAATTAAAAAAAGTATATACACATATTTTGTTAACACTTTAACCTATTATGACTAAAAAGAAAGCATTTGCGCTACGCTTGAATGAAGAAATGATGAAGTCCATCGAAAAATGGGCTTCTGATGAATTTCGCAGCACTAATGGTCAGATAGAATGGATGCTTTCTGAACAACTAAAGAAAGCAGGAAGATATAAAAGGATCAAAAAACAATAGAATAACTACATTATAATTAAGAACATAATACAATAGCCCAGGGTACAGGCTGCAGTCACTGCCTGTACTTTAATAATTTTATGTAATTTAGCCCGATTTCTATTAACAGCTTACAAAATGAACAATCTTAACTTCAACATTAATGAAGATCACAACAAAGTGTTGTTATCTGATGTAAACAAACGCCTTAGTAAGATCAAACTAGGAGGAGGTCAAAAAAAGATAGACAAAGAGCACAGCAAAGGGAAGTTTACAGCAAGAGAACGTATAAATTATGTTTTAGACAAAGGCAGTGAACGGATAGATATTGCTGATTTTGCCGGATTTGAGATGTACGAAGAATATGGAGGATGTCCTGCAGGTGGAGTTATTGTTGTGATTGGATATATAAGCGGTAAGCAGTGTATTGTTGTGGCAAACGATGCTACGGTTAAAGCCGGAGCATGGTTCCCGATTACTGCAAAAAAGAATTTGAGAGCACAGGAAATAGCAATGGAAAATAAACTCCCAATTATTTATCTCGTAGATAGTGCAGGAGTTTTTCTACCGATGCAGGACGAAATATTTCCCGACAAAGAACATTTTGGCCGCATTTTCAGAAACAATGCAAAAATGAGCTCCATGGGAATCACACAAATTTCTGCAGTAATGGGAAGTTGTGTGGCAGGAGGAGCATATCTTCCTATAATGAGTGATGAAGCACTGATAGTTAACAAAACAGGAACCATTTTCCTTGCCGGATCATACCTTGTAAAAGCAGCTATCGGAGAAGAAATTGACAACGAAACTCTCGGAGGGGCTACTACTCATAACGAAATTTCAGGTGTTGCAGATTACAAGGCAAAAGATGATAAGGATGCCTTAAATACTATCAGAAATATAGTTGACAAGATTGGCGATTTTGATAAAGCAGGATTTAACAGAATAAAACCTCTTAAGCCGGCTAAAGAGGCGAAAGAAATATTCGGCATTTTACCAAAGGAAAGAAATCAGCCCTACGACACTCATGAGATAATAGAAAGACTTGTTGATGATTCCAAATACGATGAATACAAGGCCGATTACGGAAAAACTCTTATCTGTGCTTATGCAAGAATTGATGGATGGTCAGTAGGAATAGTAGCTAACCAGCGAAAAATTGTTAAAAATGCCAAAGGCGAAATGCAGTTTGGCGGTGTTATATATTCCGACTCAGCAGACAAAGCAACACGATTTATAGCAAACTGTAATCAGAAAAAAATTCCATTAGTTTTCCTTCAGGATGTTACAGGATTTATGGTTGGATCGAAATCCGAGCACGGAGGAATAATAAAAGATGGAGCAAAAATGGTAAATGCTGTTTCAAATTCTGTTGTTCCAAAATTAACCGTAATTATAGGTAATTCGTATGGAGCAGGGAATTATGCAATGTGTGGAAAAGCTTACGACCCGCGATTAATAGTTGCATGGCCTTCAGCACAGCTCGCTGTGATGGGAGGTGTACAGGCTGCTAAAACCTTATTGCAAATAGAAAAGGCTTCCCTGAAAAAAGAAGGTGAAGAAATTTCAATGGAGAAAGAAACCATGCTTCTAAATAACATTACTGAAAAATACAACAAACAAACATCTCCATATTATTCAGCATCAAGAATTTGGACAGACGCAATTATATCTCCGCTTGATACAAGAAAATGGATTAGTATGGGAATAGAAGCCGCAAACCACTCTCCTATCACTGAAAAATTCAACATGGGAGTTATACAAACCTGATAAATTAATTCTGAGATAAAATCAACAGTAATATCAATAATTAAAATATTTACTGATCTAATACTACCTTCGATTAATATAATCACCATGAATAGTTTTTAAACCTTATTTAAAACTATCACTTATAAGTGATCCAATAAATCAACATATTAGAATGAAAAAAATTATAATAGTTTTATTTATTACCATTATAGGAAGTATAATTTATTCAAAATTCAGCAAGTTAGATACGATTGTTGTTTCGGTAGAAAATACAAGCGAAATACCATCCGGCTCAGGAATTGTTTTTCATAACGATGAGTACTTTATAATCGGAGATGATTCTCCCTGGCTTTACAAATATGAGGATGAAACGATTGAGAAAAAAACACTTATTTCCTATAAGCATAAAACTTCTCAAGGAAGAGTAGATAAGAAGAAAAAAGCGGATTTCGAAGATATTGATATTGTAAATTATAACAAAAAAGAATATCTGTTTGTAGTAAGTTCAGGTTCTAAAAAACTTTACAGGGATACAGTCTTTGTATTAAATGCAGTCAATCCTGAAATCATCTTATTCAAGAAAAACATCAGACCTCTTTATGATAAAATGAAGAAAAAAGCAGGTTTGAAAAAGGTAAACATTGAAGGTTTTACATCTGATGAAAATCAAGTGTATTTTGCCCACAGAGGTAATCACGATAGAAATGTAATTTTCAAAATTGATAAGAAGAAATTCTTTGACTTCATTCAGGACAAAAACAAAAAAACTCCCGATTTTAGAGTTCTTTCAATACAATTACCAACAGATGAAGGAATGCAAGCAGGGTTCTCATCATTGCAATTCGTTAAAGAAATAAACTCTCTATTATTTACCGCATCATTAGAAGGTTCAAAAGATGCATATAACGATGGAGAGATCAAAGGAAGTTACATTGGGATTTTACCCATCAATGAACCTCACAAAATCACCACTACTCCACTAATGAAAGATCGAAAGTTCGTTATTACAAAGTTAGAAGGAATAACTGTTTATGAATTTGATGCTTCAAATAATGAAATTAAAGCAATTGCTGTAAGTGATAATGATGATGGAAAAACTGAAATTTTCAATATAAAAATCAGGTATTAATATTAGTTAGGTAATTAGAATTCATTACAAAAAATATTATTTCGGCACACCTGGCTTCATTCCATTAAGAATCTGTTATTTACAATCCGATTCACACTAAATATCATAGGAAATATCGGCTTAAATTCGTATATTATGTAATTAAATTTTGTTCTTATAAATAATTACCTAATTGTAATTTTTTTTACTGAGGAATCAGGAGATATATAACGTTTTTATAATAAACATTACTCCCTGTTTTTTGAGTATACATAATAAAAACGTTGGCTTTTTGAGTACCACTTCTAACCAAAAAAGTCAATCATGCAAATTAAGAAGAATCCCGAAGTAAGCCTCGAAAATTATAGAGCTATATTTTTCGAAATAGGTTTAATCATCTCTCTATTTATCGTATACCTGGTACTTGAAAGCAAATCCGACAGACGAATTGACACTGATATGCTAACAACTCAAACAATTTTTGTCGATGAAATTGAAGTACCCGTTACAGAGAGAAAAACAGATCCGGCTCTGATAAAAAAACCTCCTCCTGCTCCAGTGACTCAAATCATTGTTGTGGCCGACAATACTATTATAGAGCAAGAATTAGAAATAGAAACAACTGAGATAGACGAGGATACAGAAATTGAGTTCAAGACAAAAAAAGCTGGTCCAATAGCTCCTATAATGGAAGAAGAGGAAGAGGAAGAAGTTTACAATTTTCAAATTGTAGAGTCTCAGCCAATATATCCAGGATGCGAAGGCTACAGCAGTAAACAAAGCAGATACATGTGTTTCCAAAAACAAATAATGGCACACGTTAAAAAGAACTTTAAATATCCGGAAGTAGCTAAAGAAATGGGCATACAAGGTCGTGTAATAATAAAATTTGTTATAGGTAAAGACGGTATTATTAAAGATGTTGGAGTATTACGCGGTATTGATAAAAGTTTAGATGAAGAAGCCCTTAGAATTGTAGAAGCACTACCAAAAATGACACCTGCAACTCAACGTGGCAGGCCGGTTCCGGTTTCATTTATGTTACCTATTAATTTTCAACTTCAATAACTTTGGTACGATTATTGGTCTGAAAGAATTACATCATGATGTTGTCCCTTAACTGAACTAATACCAATATAACCATGAAATGTACCTTAAATTTCTTAGGCTAATTTCATAATCACATTGATATAACATTCAGAAGACTTTTGTTGACAATAATTCCCGAGCCTTACCCAGGTTCGACCGGCAGATTATTGTTTAATCTTTTATTAAGAATCCAAAACTCAATAAAGAACAACACGTATGAATGTAAAGAAAAATCCTAATGCTAATCTTGAAAACAAACGCGGTATTTTTTTCTTGATTGGTCTGGCAATTGCCCTTTCAGCTTCTTATTTTGTATTAGAATACGAATCTCCGGTAAAGGAAATTAAATTTCAAACATCTGGTTTTTTTACCGAAATAATGGATGATTTACCTCCTGTAACTAAACCAAAAGAACCGAAAAAACCCAAACCTCTGCCTTTACCGGCAAAAATAGAAGTACTGGATAATATCTCTGATATTACTGACGATCCCATCTTCGACTCCAGTGAAGACGAAGCGGATGAACCTATAGATATATTTGAACCTATCGAAGTGGAAGAAGAAACAAAGCCATTTAAATTTTATGTTGTTGAAGATCTTCCTCTTTTCCCGGGCTGTGAGCATATCAAAGATAAAAAGCAACAGGAAAGTTCTTTTTGGAAAGAAATTTCTAAACACGTTAGAAAACATTTTAAATACCCCGAAATAGCAAAAGAAATGGGTATTGAAGGCAAAGTATATGTTCAATTTATTATAAAGAAAGATGGAAGTGTTGATAATATAATCATAGCCAGAGGTGTAGATAAATCTTTAGATAATGAATCGTTAAGAATTGTAAAAAAACTTCCCAAGCTAACTCCAGCAAAACAGCGGGGAAAACCTGTTAGCGTTTCATTTATACTCCCAATAACATTTAAATTGAACTAAAACACCTTATTACCATATATAAATGATGCTTACCAACTCTACTTTGGTAAGCATCATTTTTTTTTACAGCCAATTATACATCATAGATCTATGATTTGTTATTAGCCAAATATTTTATATGTTTGGACTTACTAAGCCAAAAACTGATATGTATATTGTAATTCTAAATGATGACCTCGAAAATGCAAGAGTTTATGAGAATCTAACGGTGTTAAACACCGATTTAGACATGAATCCATATACAATGACCAATTTCTTTTCCAGAAATAAAGGTCAATTTTATAAACGGGGAAAACTAACGGTAATAAAAACTCCACTTATCGACAGGTCTTTTGTAAAAGCTCTAAATGACGGTGAAGATGATCTATCTAAGTATAAACTTGATATTGAACAGAAAAAGGAAGTTGAAAAGAGAAAGAAGGTCCTAAAGGAAGGGAAGGAAATTTTGTGGGCTATATAACAAAGGAATCAAAATAATATTTTCACCGTCATATTAACCGGATAGGTTAATATGACGGTGAAAAATATTTTAGACTAAACTTCATGATGTCTGACTACCAGGATCAATTAATTTCTGCCTTCTTCATCACTTCACTCACCTGTTTAGGATCTATATTTCCAGACATTGATATCAGAGTAGTTTCACGATTTTCTTCTACAAGAATAAAAAACTCTTTTATAATGTTGTTCTCTATTTTTCCATAGAACTTCACCTCTTCTCCTTCAGAATCTACAGTCATCATTTCCTCATAATTTTTTGTTCTTATGAGTTTCTGTATAACTTCACTCAATTCGTTTCCACGTTCTGAAGAATCAGTGGTAATAATATTCATCTCATCGATCTGATTTGCAATATCCTTGGCTGCTTTAGCATCTTTATCATCCTCATCGATAAAATTACTGCCAAATTTAAACATGCTTCCACTAATTGAAATTACATCTACATCGTCATGCCCTTTGTATTGATTTATTAATTCCTGTACATTGTTCTGAGCGAAAGAAAATGTAGAAAACAATGTTAAGCCGATTATCATTATAAAATTTTTCATCTGTATAAGATTTTATGTTTGCATTAAGTCAATCCCGGGTTGATACTATTTTTAATTTGGTTTTATAAAAAGAAGACGGCGGTACTATATAAATGTTACACAATTTCAAAAAAAAATCGCACTATCGAGTTTAATTTCAATAGTGCGACTTCAGTTTTTATATGTACAACTTTAATTAAAACAGTCCATTTACCTGACTTTCAACCCTGTCAATTATTTTCCCTAAATCTTCCGGTTTATTTACAAAATCAATATTGTCTACATCAATAATCAACAAATTCCCCCTATCATAGTTAGAAATCCAGGCTTCATATCTTTCATTTAATCTACTTAAGTAATCTATGCTAATTGTATTTTCATACTCTCTCCCACGTTTGTGAATCTGCGATACCAGTGTTGAAATATCCGCCCTGAGGTAGATCAACAAATCCGGTGCGGGAACGAATGTTTCCATTAGTCCAAACAGAGATTGATAATTATCGAAATCTCTTTTGGTCATCAACCCCATATCATGAAGGTTTGGTGCAAAAATTCGGGCATCTTCATATATTGTTCTATCCTGAATAACTGCTTTTCCACTTTCACGAATATCATTCACCTGCTTAAATCTACTATTGAGAAAATAAATTTGAAGATTAAATGACCAACGCTCCATTGTATTGTAAAAATCATTTAGATAAGGATTATCGTCAACATCCTCAAAATGTGGATTCCAATTATAATGTTTGGCGAGAAGTTCCGTAAGCGTAGTTTTTCCTGAACCTATATTTCCGGCTATGGCAATATGCATGATATAATTATTATAAATTTTATGCTGATTATCTTTTACTGATGCGATATATACTATATATCTACAGCGACAAATGTAATAGAAATAAGCATGCAATATTGACTCTTAAGCGGTGAGTTTTCAACAAAATAGCCATTTATACCAAGAATTTAATCACCTCCGTTCCTATCTTTTACTTAAGCCGGGGATCAATACAAAATCTGGGATTAAAATTTATAACAAGGATAAAGTAAAAAGACAAAGGAGCTTCACTGAGTCTGCCTGACGGTAGGCAGGCAACCGCTGAATGCGAATTACCAACAAGCTAAAAAAAAGCCTGACGAAATAATCCGAAAGGCTTTTGTACTTTATTAATGCAGAACTTTTATTACAGGTTAAATATTTTTTTCAAAACATGAACATAATCCAGTTTTTCCCAAGTAAATAGCTCTACCTCTATTTCTTTTTTACCCCAGAATGGCGAATCAAATATTTTCGTCACTTTTCGTGGCTCTCTTCCCATATGTCCGTAAGCAGCAGTTTCAGAATAAATTGGGCATCTAAGTTTTAAGCGCTCTTCTATTGCAGCAGGACGCATATCAAAAATATCCTTTATTTTATTTGCTATTTCACTATCGCTTTGCTTCACATTAGACTTCCCATAAGTATTTACAAAAATACTTGTTGGTTCTGCAACACCAATAGCATAAGACACCTGTACCAATACCTCATCCGAAATTCCGGCAGCAACCATATTTTTAGCAATATGACGAGCTGCATAAGCTGCTGAACGGTCTACTTTTGAAGGATCTTTACCCGAAAAAGCACCTCCACCGTGAGCTCCTTTACCTCCGTAAGTATCAACAATAATCTTTCGTCCTGTTAAACCCGCATCTCCGTGAGGCCCCCCAATAACGAACTTTCCGGTTGGATTTATATGATAATTTATATCATCGCCAAAAAGCTTCTGTACATCAACATCAAGTTGTGCAACAACCCTTGGCATAAGTATGTTTATAAGATCAGTGCGGATTTTATCCAACATTATCCTATCGCTTTCCGAAAAATCATCATGCTGAGTTGATATAACTATTGTATCAATCTTTATTGGCTTATTATCTTCGGAGTACTCAATTGTTACCTGTGATTTAGCATCAGGACGAAGATATTCTATTTCTTTTCCTTCTTTTCGAAGTATAGCAAGCTCCTTAAGAATAATATGCGAAATTTCTAAAGCCAATGGCATATAGTTCGACGTTTCGTTTGTTGCATATCCAAACATCATTCCCTGATCACCTGCACCCTGCTCATGCCCTACATTTGCCTTATTATCAGCATCAACTCCTCTATTTATATCATCAGACTGTCCATGAATTGCCGATAAAACACCACATGCGTCTCCATCGAACTTATATTCACTTTTTGTATATCCAATCTTATTGATAACATCTCTTGCCAATTGCTGAGCGTGAACATAAGTATTTGTATTAACCTCTCCAGCCAAAAAAACCTGACCGGTAGTTACCATTGTTTCAATTGCCACTTTAGCATTAGGATCGTAAGCAATTATATTATCCAATAATGCGTCAGAAATCTGATCGGCTACTTTATCAGGATGTCCTTCTGACACTGATTCTGATGTGAAAAAATAAGACATAGTCTTCCTATTATAATTTTATTATTAACTTAATATATATAAGTGAATATCTTTGAATGGCGGGATGCTCAACAACTATATGCAGAAGAAACTACACGTTTTAGCATTTTTTTTAGTGGTCGCAAGCCCGATACAAATCTATCCACGTTTTAAGGTTGCAAATGTAATGTATAATTATTCTAAATTGCAAAAAAAACACTAATATTTTAAACTTAATTTAAGGTATGAATTTTGATGCATTCAAATAAAACAACCTCATTTTCAATAAATTAAACTATTCAGAATGCATTTTATCAGAAATATTACTAAACCAATATTAATTATTGTTAAATTGTTATATAATTAAAATTAATATGGAAAAGTTAAAACATATAGTACTGGCACTAAGCCTTTTACTGATAAATTCTTACGGTTATTCGCAAGATGTAACCACAGTTGAAGCCAAAAACGAAGACATAAGCGATAATCTGGACTTAAAGGCAGTTGCCTCTGTATTCGGGGAATCGAAAGATTTGGAAGATTTTGAAAAAAGACTAAACGATCCGGAGGCTAGAATAACGAACCTCGACCTTAACAATGATGGAGTTGTTGATTATTTGCGCGTAATGGAAACAACAAAAGGAAACACCCATTATATCGCAATACAATCCGTTATAGCTAAAGATCAATTTCAGGACGTTGCATCGATCGAAGTAGAAAAAGACAGTAAAGGAGAAACCGTAGTTCAGGTTGTTGGCGATGTTTACATGTATGGTCCAAACTATATTTATCAACCCGTGTACGTACATCCTCCTGTATTTTTTACATTTTTCTGGATAGCAACTTACAACCCGTGGAGATCGCCGTGGTATTGGGGATATCACCCTCCTTATTATCATCCATGGAGGCCTTATCCGGTATACCGGTATCATTCAAATGTTCACGTCCATATAAATGTTAACAATGTCTATAATGTTACAAATGTAAGACACAGTAGAAACTCTATAAACATTCAAAATAATGTCAGAAGAAATGATTTCGGAAACAGACATCCGAATAATTCCTTCCAAAACAGAAACAAAGGGAAGAGCAACTATTCTCAACTGAACCGAAACTGGAATAATCACAGGGCTTCAGAATATCCAAAATTAAATGGAAGAAAGGTTGATAAAAACTGGAAACCAAGAAGTGGGGCCTCAAGAGAAAACATCAAAACTCATAAGCCCGATAACTATAATAAACAGAGAAACAGAAATAACTATAAAAAACCTAACACCCAAAAACAGCCAAAAAGAACGGTCAAACCAAAAAAAACAAGATCCAAAAGGAGACGTTAATTTTATTTATCAATAGCATAGAGCCTGTCTCAAAATAAACGAGACAGGCTTTTTATTTTCTTCATAATTCCCTTCAAACTCTATATAACTACTTGCATAAGCTTAAAAAAAGCATAGAAATAAACCCTAAAAAAATCGACGGTTAAAATTTATGGCATCCTTTTTGTTTACTATTCATTAATTCCAAATTACTGATCAGGTTAAGATTTATAATTATTAATCAACCTAACACCAAACAAAACAGATTCACTGATTGTTTAACTAATAAAAAACCATATTATGAAACAATATATATACATAACACTGGTATTAACTTTTTTACTGGGAAACATTAGTTTAAAAGCTCAGGAAACAACAACTGTCAGAGCATTTAATGAAGATATAAGTGCCAACCTGGATCTAAAAGCTGTAGCATCGGTTTTTGGAGAATCGGAAGATTTAGAGGATTTCGAAAGAAGACTGAATGATCCTTACACCCAAATCTCTAACCTCGACATAAATGGTGATGGCCAGGTTGATTACCTAAGGGTAATGGAAACCGTGAAAGGTAGAACCCATTATATCGCTATTCAGGCAGTTGTAGGCAGAGACTTGTATCAGGATGTTGCGTCTATTGAAGTTGAAAGAGATACAAGAGGGAATACTGTTGTACAGGTAGTAGGTGATGTATACATGTATGGACCTGATTACATATATCAACCTGTATACGTTCGTCCTCCGGTATTCTTGACATTTTTTTGGGCATCGTACTACAGCCCCTGGAATTCTCCATGGGATTGGGGGTATCGTCCGGCATATTACAGACCCTGGAGACCTTATGCTGTACATAGATATAGAAACAATGTGAACGTTTGTATAAATGTAAACAATTATTACAGAACAACAAATGTAAGATACAGTAACACTTCCAAAAGAATACAGCACTATACACGTAGAAATGATTATGGAAACAGACATAAAAACAAGTCTTTTAAAAATCGAAATAAGGGAGTATATAATGTAGCTCATCTGGAAAAAAGACATAACAGGTATAAGAATAATCAAAAGAATTATTATACAAAGCCCAACAGAAAAAACGATCGTAAAGTTTACAATGACCGGAACCATAAAAATGGGAATAAAAACAGAACAGTAAAAACGAAACAACCTAAAAGGGCGAAGAGTAATAATAACCGTTCTTACAATTACAAAAACAAGAACTATAGTAAGGTAGCTCGAGTAGAAAGAAACAATAGAAACAATACAAAAAAAACGACAAAGGTTACCAGAAATAACAGCTATAAGTCTGATAAATATCGTAAGCAAAAGTCAACAAACAGAAGCAATAATGCGTATACTAATAAAACGAATCGTTCTAAGGTAAGTTATAATAAAAGCAATAACACGAAAACTTATAAGCCGAATCGTTCAAAAGTAAGTTATAACAAAAATAATAAGGCGAGAACTTACAACTCTAATAAATCCAAAGTAAACAGAAACAGAAGTTCTAATCAAAAGAATTATAAATCTAATAACAGCAGAGCAAAAAGCAACGTAAAAAATAATTCAAAAAAAGGTAAAAGTTCTTCCAATAAAAAGTTGGCTTATAACAAATCGGGACGCAGAAGATAGTCTATCTGCAGCTATTAATAAAACCTATCTCAATTCTTGAGATAGGTTTTATTTTTATATACTTTTATCGAATGTTAAAACTAGATTTCTCTCTAAGTAAAGAAGACATTCTGAAAAAAGTGTCGGATAACGATAATAATTGGGCTAAGGATATTTTATTTTTCCTCGATGAGTGGTGGAATCAAGAAGTTTATATTTCTGCCGAAACATCAGGTTCTACAGGAACCCCAAAACTTATCTCACTGGAAAAATCTAAAGTCATCAATTCGGCCAAGTCTACCGGAGATTTTTTTGGTTTTAACGAAAATAACACTGCTCTTCTGTGTATGTCTCCAAAGTTCATTGCGGGAAAGCTTATGATTGTCAGGGCAATTGCATGGAAAATGAACCTGATATGTATTAAACCTGATTCTAATCCATTAGAATTAGTTCCTGAAGATAATCATATCGATTTTGCTGCCATGGTTCCTTTACAGGTAAAAAACTCAATTGACAAAATAAATTCGCGAAGAGTATCAAAACTCATAATTGGTGGCGGAAGTATAGATAGCAGCCTGCTGGAAAATATAAAAAAATCGGATACGGAGATTTATTCTACATATGGAATGACTGAAAGTATTACACACATAGCTTTAAAAAAACTTAATGGAGTTAATCCCGGTCTATATTATAAAGCTTTAAATGATGTTAGCTTCGCAACCGACAAGCGGAATTGTCTAGTTATCGACTCTCCCAAAGTGAGCAAAACAAAAATTATCACAAACGATATTGTGGAGTTAATCGACGATAAAACATTCGACTGGTTAGGCCGATATGATAATGTCATAAATTCAGGGGGTATTAAAATCAACCCTGAGAAACTTGAAGCTATACTTTCGAAAGTTATTTCAGTTCCTTTCTTTATATCGTCAGTTAAGGACGAAACTCTTGGGGAGAAGGTAATACTCCTTATAGAAGGAGAAAAAAATATTATAAGTTTAAAAACTATAAATGGACTGCTTCCCAGGTACCATACCCCTAAAGATGTATACTATTTAAAAGAATTTTCCAGAACGGAATCCGGGAAAATCCAGCGAAGAAGAACTGTCGAGAAAATAAGTATACAGCTTTAACCGGCATTAAATATATGCCCCTAAGCTAAAGCATCTTTATGGCATCTTCTGCTTTTGTACTGCCATCGACATCATTTCTTTCCCTATATTTTCATTTGGATAATATTCTATTAAAAGCTTTGCAACTCTTTCTGCTTTCTTAAACTTTGAATTTTTAAGATAGAACACACCCAAATTATATAAGTAATCGAAATTATCCTCATCTATTTCTATAGTTCTTTCAAATGCTATTTCCGCTGATTTTTCATCATTTTCTGATAGATATATCAATCCTAAATTGTAAAAAGCTCTCGCATAATTAGGATCAAATTCAATTGCTTTCTCTAAGTTAGTTTTAGCTAATTCTGTATCGCCATCCTCATTATACAACAAGCCTAAATAGTAATATCCTATTGCCAAATCTGAATGATATTTCAGAGTATTATTAAGGATTGTCTTTGCATCCTTGTTTCTGCCAGTCTGGCTATAAAGTATGGCCATATTTATTGCTGCCGGGTAAAACTGATCATCAATTATTAAAGCTTCTTCATAATATTTTAATGCATTCGTATTGTCGCCTAACCTACTGTAAAGTCCCCCTAAATTATGTGCACTTTCAGCAAAATCAAGGGTATACTCCATAGTTTTTATATATTCATTCAGTGCTTTATCAAATAATACCTGGTAATTTTCGGGAATAGCATTTTTTGGAGCATCTAACAGTTTACTAACAGTAATTATTCTAACTGCCAATAATGGATCGTCCAGTTTTGGCAACAATGCAGACACATATTCTTCAACCCTTTGAGAATTTAAATTTCTCACTGCAGCATGCCTAATCAAACCATTTTTATCATCGAGCATTTCCTTTACTGCCTCTCTCGATAATCCGGGATCAAAATTTGCCAAATACTCTATACTAGTAGCTTTATGAATTGGATTAATAGAATCGTGTTTCAACAGCAGCTTTAATTCTTCAACAGAACTTTCCTTTCCTGCTCTTGCATCTGCAAAAGTCTGCAAATAAGAATATTCAGAATAATCAGTATCGCCATACCATTTTTTTATCCACTTAACAGACCATTCGTTCGATTTGTCTTTATGACATTGATTACAGGCATTTGGCGTTCCGTTTTTAATACTCAGATCCGGACGTGGAATACGGAAACTGTGATCGCGTCTGTAATCTACTCCCATATATTTACCACCGGTCATATGACAGTCTACACATTGAGTTCCATCGCCTCTTTCGTTTTCATAGAAACCATTTTCGGTTATCGCTCCCTTTCCTCCTATGCTTTTATGAAAATGATGGGTTTCTTCATACTGATCTTCTCTGTGACACTGGTAGCACAGGGCATCTCCCTGAAATTTTGTTTTCAGTGAATGTACATTGTGGCAATCGGCACAGCGTACATGGTTTCTATACATTTTGGTTTGAACGAAAGAAGTATAAACATAATCTTCCTCCAGTATTTGCCCGTCAGAATGATAATATTCTCCATTAATTAGTTGCGGGAACATATGATTCAGCATATTATCTCCGTCGTGATGATTATCGCCAAACGAAGTACGGCGGGCGTGACAATATGCACACTGATCCAATAATCCATCGGTTTGCATATATGTTGGATTTTTTAAGCCGTAGTGTTTTATCTCCGGCCTGTCCAAACTATCAATTTCTGCCCACTGAACATGACGTGATGCCGGTCCGTGGCAAGCCTCACAGCTAACATTTATTTCACTCCAGGTAGTATTGTACTCTCTGGTTTCCGGATTATAGCCTTTATGCAGGTTTGTAGAATGACACTCAGCACACATCCCATTCCAATTTTGCCCGTTGTTAGTCCAGTAAAGCCAATTTTCCGGTGTAATTTTTTGTCCGTGATATACCGAATCTACAAGAGAATACCACGATTCCGTTTGCGTATCCCAGGTAATTGGCAAACATTGCAAACGCCCTTTTTCGAATGGAATTAAATACTGCTGAAGCGGTCGTATTCCAAATGTATATTTTATTTCCAGTTCCTTAGGCTCTCCGTTTTCAGCCTTAGTATATACAAAGAATTTACCATCTCGTTTGTAAAATTTTGATACAAATCCATCGTTATCGGTAAATGTAGAATTATTGAAATCGCCAACAACTGAGGAGTCACTGGCCACTGCCATTGCTCTATCATGATCGGAATGCAGCCAGTCTTTATACTCTACCTCATGACATTCTATACAGCTTTGTTTTCCAACAAAATAATATTCCGATGATATTTCTTCAACTTTAGAATACAACTCTTCATTAGAACAACTGCCCAGCACAGTTACAATTATAAAGAACAAAATAAATTTGACAACAGTTCTCAAGGGTTAAAGATTTAGATTAGAAAGGGGATTCTTGAGCTCCTTTTTTTCATTATTTCTCTTAGCTTGACATAAAGATGCGAAGAATTATTTTGAATAACAATTTCCAAAGCTTCATTATTGTCTCTTTTAGAATTTATACAGAACATTCAAATAAACTGAAGTCTGTTTTCCTACAGTTCTATCTTCATTGGAGACATATCGTCCATTTAATGAAAATTTAACATGTTCTAATGGTGCAAACTCCAGCCCTATCATATATATACTGCCATTCTCTGTATTATTCCACGGATTTGACTGTCCTTCTTCAATATTTGATTTCAAAATATCGTAACGCGAAAATACTCCTATCTTTTCTGTAAATTGATAATTCCCAAAAATTGATATCCCATATATTTTATGATTGTCCACAAATTTGTTGTTTTTCTGATAACTGCTTTCGGCTCCAATAGTGTAATTATTTTTTAAGTGATAAGCTACAAATAAAGATGCTGTAGCTTGAATTGTATCCAAATGAGGAATAATATCGCCATATAGTCTAAAAAATAGTTTTTCAGTTGGTTTTAAAGTTATACCCGTACCATATCTCATTTTATTATCAGTTTGCGCCCTTTTAAAACCTTCTCCATTTGATAAGGCAATATCTGTAGAAATTATATCGGTGAACTTATACTCAATATTTAAACCCAAATCATTCGAAGGTCCGAATTTATTTTTATCCTGAAAAGTTGCCATTATATATCTGTATCCCCAAATATCCTGAATCAATAAAAATTGTTTCATTGGTATTACTCCAAATTTAACTACGAGCTTATCTTTTTTATATGTCAACGAAGCCTCTTTCATAAATGCATGATAATCCAAACTGCTTTCTTCATTAGGTGGTGCTACATCGAAAACTACTTTTGCTGAAAAATTATCGTTATAATTTAAATTGTATCCTAAATAAGAACGAATTAGTTGAAATTCCGTAGTTTTTCCTTTTTCATTCCTGCTATGATGTAAATTGGAGAAAACCTGAATTACCGGTCTGCCATTTTCCAGAACATCAATTCCTTGAGCCATAAGCCCATTTAGGAACAGAGAATACAAAATAATAAAAATTACAATTACACCTCTCATAACTATGGGTTTAGACCAAATACCTTCCTCTTCTCTCTATTTTGCTTTTTTAGTACAAGTTTTAATGCTTTAACAAAGTTTTTTGAAGAAAAAATATAGGCATGTGCCTTACTATTATAATACGCATTTTGCAATGAATTGATATTCAGACGATATTTCTTCAACTTTTTAATACAACTCTTCAATTGAACAACTGCCCAACATAGTTACAGTTATAAAAGACAAAACAGATTTGGCAACAGTTTTCAAGGATCAAGTTAAGGATTTAGATAAAAAAGACTTTAATTTTTATCTAAGTTATCTATAAAGATCCGAAGAACTTTTTTTAATAGCAATTTCTTTCACTTAAATATTAAATATACTTATTAATCTAATTTACATATCCAACAATGAACAGTCCACAAAATTGTAAATTGGTATATCATCCTGACAAAACTCAAGTCATCTAGTTGTATTTCAGGCATATACATTGTAACTTTATTGAAATAAAACGAGTATGAGTAAAATTTTACTCACACGGGGGGATGATTGTTATAGCGAGTTCCATACCTGCCATGCTAAGGCATGGTGACCGATTAAAAAACAAATTACAGACAGATGAAACAAGCATGAGCAAAGAGTTTCTCATACAAGGGAACGATAATAATGCGAACACCATCCCTGCCTGCAAGACGCAGTCAGGCAGGTGACCAAAACATAAAATTATTAACAGATGAAACTAGCATGACAAAATTTTAACAATTTTGACCCACAGGGGAATGTTAAAATTTTGTTTTGCGAACACCATCTGACCAAAACATAAAATTATTAACAGATGAAAAGATATATTTATGGAAACAGGAAATAAGCCTGCAACAAAACCACTTACTAAACTAAATGAAAACTCAGTTAGAATTAAGGAGATAATAAGCATTCTGTCAAAGTACAGTTTGGCCAGTTGGTTAAATGAGTCAAAAATTGAGTGGATAAAAAAATATTACAGAAAAAACAATTCCGTTGAAATAAGTACTGAAAGTACTGAAATACGTATTAGAAAGGCCATTAATGAGCTAGGTACCACATTTATTAAATTGGGTCAGCTATTGAGTACAAGAACTGATTTAATTAGTAAAGACTTGATAGAAGAGCTAAGTAAACTTCAAAGCGATACAAAGACCGATTCGTATGATTATGTTGAATCCGTAATAAAACAGGAGTTTGATGTTAACAGCCTTGACCCACTATATAATGTATTTAACTCTGTACCTATAGCTTCTGCATCAATAGCACAGGTGCACAAAGCTACGCTGATTTCAGGCGAAACTGTTGTAGTAAAAATCATCCATGAAGGAATAGAAAAGAAGATTTCCGAAGACATGGAGATATTGGATGCCCTTGCTCATTTGACTGAAAAATATAGCAGTAAACTCAGAAAATACCAGCCGGTACAGCTAATAAGAGAATTTCGAAAGATTCTTTTTAATGAAGTGAATTTAAAAAAGGAACTTAGGAATATTCAATTATTTGAAAAGAATTTTTCAGACGACGAAACAGTTTCATTTCCAGATGTTTATCCTGAATTATCGGGTAAAAATGTTTTAACTATGCAATTTGTAGAAGGAACAAATGTAAATGACATTGCCGATAAGCCTGATGAAATTAAAAACGAAATATCATATCGAAGTGCCCAAGTATTTTTGGATATGATTTTCAGAGATAATTTTTATCATGCAGATCCTCATCCGGGGAATTTTTTCATTAGTTCCGATAACACAATTACCCTGATTGATTGTGGAATGGTAGGTCGTTTAGATGAGGATAATCTGGAAAAAATAGAAAGTCTGATAATCAGCATTATCGAAAAAGATAGTGAAGAAATAAAGCAAAACATTATTGATATTGGCTCTGTACCGGAAAATTTAGATACAGAATTATTCGCAGCTCAAATTGACGATTTTATAGAGGAGTACTTAGACTTACCTCTCCAAGAATTAGATATTAGCAAAGCCATAAATCAGGCGATTGAAATAATCCAGACCAATCATATAACACTACCTGCAAATATTACGATGTTACTTCGTGTATTGGTAATGCTTGAAGGATCAGCAAGATTATTAAATCCCGGTTTTAATTTATCTGAACTTCTCAGAAGTTACTATTTAAAGATAGCATTGAAACGAATTTCACCAAAAGCAATCTTTAAAAAAGCAAAAAAGAATATACAACAGTGGGAAAGAGCTATTGAACTTATGCCAAAAGTTTTGACTAAAGTTCTTAACAATGCCAGTAAATCGGACTTCAAGGTAAGCATGGAACACCGTAATCTGGAGCATACTGTAAACAGTTTGGTAACCGGATTGATTGTAGCAGCGCTATTTTTAGGTTCATCACTGATAGTATCCGCTAAAATAGCACCATTAATAGGCGAATATTCAATTTTAGGACTTATAGGCATGCTAATTTCACTAATTATAGGTTCAATATTACTGATTCGTATTATCAAAGAAGAGAAATAAATAATTATATAATAAGAAAAACCTATCATTACTTAACAACTAATTTATTTTAAAAAATGGAAAATTAAAATTCATTAATTAAACAGATAAAAGTAACCGTGAAAAATTGGCGGGTATTTATGTTACTGGGAATGGCATTTATATTACTGGGGGGCAAACCCTTTAGAAAGCTACTTTTGATGTGTAATTGGCATAATCCCTGCAGCCGACCATTTCCATGTTTTTCTCCTTAATAATATCACTTCCGGGGAGTGCCATATTAAGGGGAAGCTACATCTATAGAAAAATAAAATTTACAGTTGAAAAAAATCTAACTTTAATTTATAAAAAACTGCAGATTGAAATGGAAGAAGAAATTGACAGAGAAAAAAAACTGCAAAACAATAAAGTAAAATCAGTTTCCTTAGCCTTGTCTGGAGGAGGTGCACGGGGAGCTATTCATCTTGGAGTATTAAAAGCTTTTGATGAAAATAACATTAAAATTGATGCTGTTTCCGGAACAAGTATTGGTGCAATTATTGGCGCTCTATACTGTGCGGGAAATTCGCCTGATTACATAAAAACATTCACAAATACTAAATCGTTTAAAAAGATCTTTGCTTTTTCATTAAACAATAAAGGCTTATTAAAAATGGATAAAATGATTAAGCTTTTATCTACCTTAATTCCGGAAAACGATTTCGACAAACTTAAAACACCATTCTACAGCTGCGTCAGCAACCTCGATGAAGGAACCTTTGAAATATTAGAAAATGGCGATTTATATAAAAGTATAGTTGCTTCTGCATCAATTCCTATAGTATTTGAACCGGTAACAATAAAGGGCAAATCGTATATAGACGGAGGGTTATTTAACAACCTGCCTGTAGATCCTCTAATAAATAAAAAATGTAAAATTATTGGTGTACATGTAAATAACTATAAACCCTCAGAAAAAGAGAATATGCTTTCTTCGGCTGAAAGAATTTTTACGCAGATAATAAAATCTAATGTAAAACCTCAATTAAAAAAATGTGATTATATAATAGAGCCCTATATTTCAAAACATATAGGAGTACTCAATTTTAACAAAACAGATTTACTTTTTGAAATTGGGTATAAAGAAGCCAAAAAATTAATTAAAGAATCTTTAATCTAAAAAAAATGAAATTACTATTCATTGTAAACCCAATTTCAGGTGGCGTTGATAAAGAACCATTTTTAAAAGAAGCAAAAGAAATTTGCAAAAAATATGGGATTATATACAAGATAATAAAAACCACCGGAAACAATGATGAGCAAAAAGTGAACGAACAATTAAGTAAATTCAAACCCGACAAAGTAATATCGGTTGGAGGTGACGGCACTACACTGTTTACATCTATCATTCTATTAAACACAAATTATCCTATGGGAATTATCCCGCTTGGCTCGGCAAACGGAATGGCTGTAGAATTGAATGTAAACCCTGATCCTTTAGAGGCACTTAAAGAAATAATTATTTCACAGGTAGTTTCAGAAATGGATATGATTATGGTTAATAAAAAACATTACTCTATCCATATTGGCGACGTAGGGATTAACGCCAATATAGTTGAAGCTTATGAAAAAGACGAAAACCGAGGAATGATTACCTATGCAAAATATTTTATGGATGAACTAAATAAGACTGAACTAATTAATTTTAAAATTAAGGCAAACGAAAAAACTTACTCCGAAAAAGGACTAATGCTTGGAATTTGCAATTCGAGAAAATATGGCACAGGAGTTCCACTGAATATTGCCGGTAATCCAATGGATGGCAAATTTGAAATTGTTATTGTTAAGGATATTAACCTAAACTCTTTGATAAAGGCCGGTTTGTCTAAATTTGACGAAAAATTTCACGACAGCCAAAATGGTGTGGTCATAAGTACAGATAATGCCGAAATAATATTTGACCAACCAAGACTTTTACAACTAGATGGTGAAGTAATAGGTATGTTTGATAAATTAAATATTAAAATACTTAAAGGTGCTGTCAAACTTATAACGAACAATGATAATCCATATTTATAGCCCAAAAAATTATTTTCCTAAATAGCCTTTTTCGTAAACAACCTTGATTAACTCTCCTTTTTTCAAAACTTCATCAATAGTTTTTTCATTAATTATAGCCGTAAGATTATCGTTGAGTTTATTAGTTGTTCGCTTACTCAACGAACTTATTGTCTCATTTTCACGTGCTTTTTCAATTTTCACAACATATTGCTTAATAGATTCTTTTTCAGAAGAAGTTAAGTTCCTAAGACTTGCTGCTGAAGCTTCCAATTCTTTTTTATACTCTAAGGGAGCTATACCTATTATCTTAAAAACTTTATCATCTAATGGAAGCCACAACACATATGCATACATGTTATCCTTTTTACTTTTTTCAGAAAAACTAACCAAATATCCTTTTCTGCCACTTATTTCCACATTCTTATTATCCGTGAGATAACTTCGGTATTTATCATCTATTTTATCAACAAACTCCATGCCTGCATCTTTGGGACTTAACCCCTGCCGTTCCAGGCTAAAAAACACCGCTGCTTTGCCATCAGCACTAAATGCGCCAATGTTGCTTGGCTGATTTTCAATATTCCATCGCGTAGGGAAATTTACATAAAAATTAAGGTCAGGGTGTAAAAACTCATTGCCGCGTATTACGCCCTTAGAAGGATCTATTCCAAATAAAACCCCATCAAATTCGTGTAAAAAATCACTCGATACGGGCTTTGTGTAATTTACTTTTATTTGCGCAGCATGTTTTTTTATGTTATTATTTCTATCCGGAGTATATGGATGATCTGCAAAATAACTTTCCTCTTCCTTATAACCGGTTGCCTCTTCAATAGCGGAACTCATCCGAGACAGGATCTCTGTTAAACGGTATGGGTTGTATCCGGCAGATGCTGCAAGAACAATACCTTCGTTATCAGCCTCTGTCTCGTATTTTCGACTGTACGATGCAAATAGTAAGGAATTTGATGTTTTTATTGGAGCATTAAATAATTCTCCCAAATCTCTATTAATAACACCTAAAAGTTCTCCTGGGATTTCAAGTAAACTTGGCAGTATCTTCTTCTTTAATTGTCGCACACTATGTCGATTATTTGAGTGTATTATTTCGTGTGCAAGAATACATGCGAGTTCATCCTCATTTTCTAATAGAGGAATTAGTCCTGTTGTTACATAAATATAGCCTCCTGGCAAAGCAAATGCATTGGGAGCAATATCCGGAACTAAATGAAACTGATATTCAAAAAGAGGCTCTTTAAGGTGAGAAACTAACTTATTACCCAGCTTATTCAAATAGATATTCATCGATTCATTGTCGTAAATCCCCATTTGCGCCTCTACCATCTTTGAGTTTTCCTCACCCAAATAACTATCCAGTTCTATCGACTGCCCATTTAGTGGTGTTTCAGAAATTAAACAAAACACAAAAATCAATACATTAATAACACGCTTAATCATAACTCAAATTTATTTTGGATTCAGAGAAAACTCATTTCTTAAAACATCGCCTGATTTAACTCTTGCTTTTTTCAATACAGCTACAAATTCTTTTGGCGATACACCGCTTTCATCTGACATATAATTTCTTTTTTGTAAAATATTGAATTGCTTACTTAGTTCCGGGTTATTCAATAACAACTTATTGAATTCATCGACTCCATAAGACATTTTCCAGTTGTTAAATACTGTATAGAATATTTTTATTTTTTTTTGCGAAGCATTTTCCAGAGTCTTAAATAAATACTCTTCGCTTTTTCTTCGTATTAGTTTTCTTTCTTCCTGCTTTTTATAAATTTTTGCTCCTAATTTAATTATACGGAATAAAAACAGAATAACAACCAGAAGTATCAGTACAAACTGCCATGGCTTTAATCCAAGTATCAAAAATTCTTTTTCTTCCTCTACCTCAACGGGCTGTATTTGCGACTTTAAAAAAGCATCCAAAGAATCCTGTACACTCTGTGCATAAGCCAGGTCTTTATTTAGTTCTACTTTTATTTTTCTTGCTTTTAAGTACTTAAAAGCTATTTTTTTTGTTCGGGGGTTAAAGAAATAGAACCTGATTTCAGGAAAGGTAAATTCTCCTTCCTCTGTGAGCAGATATTTTATCTTGTCGGTTCTGCTACCGTATATATTCTCTGTTTTTTTATTTTCATAAGTAGTAAAATCATCGGGATAGACAGATGCAAAATCCAAACTGTCCTGTTTAAATTCCGGAATAAAATTAGGTAAAGTACCATTGGCTCGCACACTAACCGATCTGATAATTACATCGCCTGTAGTTAGATTATTCAAAGGTTTATTCCACTTTTCAGAAACAGAAATAGAGTTGGCTGTCATATTCCACTCGTGTTCCTTTGCTTCTTGCGGTATATCTGCGACATTTATTTTTATCGAACGGGTTTTTATTCTTCGTTTTTGACCTTTGTAGCCTCCATCAGGTGGGGTAACTACATTAACTGTCAACTCCGGAAATTCTATTTCTCCATTCTTATAAGGAAACAGCAAAAAGAAGAACTCAACTCCTGAATATTTTTTATTCTTGACATTGGTTGATATTGCAGTGTTACGCTGATACGGAACCAAAAAAGCACCATCAATTTTAAGTTCTTCAAACTTTACCCCTTCCGTGAACCATGTTGATGTATAAACCTTTATCGTTACTTTAACACCCTGCCCTACATATACCTTTTTCGGAGACACCGATACTGTGGCAAAGGTGCTTTGGGCATCGATGTTTGTAACAAAGAAACTTAGGATTGTTAGTATGTATATTATTTTTTTCATCTCGCAAAGGCGCACTTTACAATCTCCGTTATTCCGACCTTGTGGAGGAATCTCGTGATATTCACTGCATTATTTCAATAAATTCCCAATTCTGATTTTTCATTCCAATCAACTTATCTTTCTTTTTTCTACTCCAGTTTTTCAATTGTTTTCCTCTTTCGATTACCTTATTTATATCTGTAAATTCTTCATAATAAAACAAATTATCGACATTATATTTTTTAGTAAAACTAGATCCTCCTCCTGATTTATGCTAACTTAAACGTTTAGCTAAATTACTTGTAACTCCAATATATAATACTGTTTCCCTATCGTTGGTTAATATGTAAATATAACTTAATTGCATTTTTTCTTATTTAAAACGAGATTCCTCGACTTCGCTAAATCTTCGCTCGGAATGACGGTAGTATATCACATTTTCCTTGCGTTGGCGCCTTTGCGAGATTACCAAATCTCCTCCCCCTGATCAACATTTTTATAATACTTCCTCTGTTGATACTGGAACTTCCTTTTCAGAAAAGTTTCCGGATCGGCACTAATTTTCCTGATCAGCATCTTTCTTGCATCCTGGTTCTGTTTCTTTTTATTATCGATTTCCATAGGCATATCTTCCGATTCTTTTGCTTTCCGAATGTTCGATTCAGTTTCATCGCTTAAACGATTTTCCATGTCTTTCGGTTTTTCTTTTACCTCCTGATTGGCATCGTCCAGGGATTCATCTTTATTTTTTGGCTTGCCTCTTCCTTTCTCATTAATCTTTTTCAGTGAATCAAGTCTTGCTTTGGGCAAATTGTCGTTCATCCAATTTTGCAGCAACTTTTCAGAATCTTTTGCCATAGTTAGTGTTGAATCCTTGGCATAAGCAGTTTCAAACGCCATCAATGCTTCGTTATAATTTCCGGCCTGCATGTGTGCCAGCCCCAAATTATAAGAAGCCATAGCTGTTGTATCCTGAGAAAATTGTTCAATAGCCAAACTGTAATTGCCGTCTTTGTAATAAGCACTACCCTTTCTTATTGATTCGGTATATTTTGTTGCTGCATCATTAAATTCCCCTTCTTCCTCACGCATTTGTCCCTGATAATCTTTTGTATACCAAAGGTCATCGAATGTTTCAATGTCGTTGCACGAAGAGAAAAACAATAGAATTACCGGTAAAAGTGAGAATCCTTTTCTAAACCAAAATAAACTTAAAATCAAAATAACCGGCATTAATAATATTCCTGAATCCTGCCAGTCTTCTTCGTTTTTTTCGTCTTTCAAAAATTCTTTCTGAGCTTTTACCTTTTCGGCAATAAGTTTCACATCGGTATTATCCAAAACCATAGGTACTACATCGCAATTTTCAATAGAACTAATGTTTTTTATTACGGAGGCATTTAATTTTGAATGAACCGGTTCCCCTTTTATATCTTTCAAGGTTCCTTTGCCACGGAATGCCGGAACATTTGCACCCGCTATTGTAGCTAAAGGCATAAGGAAAAAATTGTGCTTTTCATTTGAACAGAACTCCCGGATTGCATTGTAATCATTATTTCCGGGTGAATCGGTCAGAACAAACAAACTCAATGGTGAATCGCCGGGAGTAATAGAATCGGCCAACTCAATTGCTAAAGGTAAATTTGAACCTTTTACATAGAGTATTTTTGGTGAAAGTGGATTGAGATACTCCTCAATGATTGAATAGTCGTTCGTAGCCGGAACCACCAAATGCGCCGTTCCTTCATACACAATCAGTCCGGTGCTCGAATGCGGATTCTCCTTGAATAAATCTTTAATCTTGAACTTGGCTCTTTCCAATCGGTTCGGTTGCAAATCCTTGGCAAGCATCGACTGGGAAATATCAAGCACTATGTAGAAAACCGATTTGGTTTTAGTGCCCGGTTTTTCTATCATTTTCCAACTCGGTCCCGACATTGCTATAATCAGAATTGAAAAAAACAATACAAACAAAAACCTGTTTAACCATATATTTTTATCGTTGTGATTAACTATTACAAATTGACGAAGATGTGTTGCTATATTTTCCTGCCATTTGTGTTCTTTGTTTTTTACAAAAATCATCAATACTAAAATCACAACGAAGGGCACAAATGCCCATAGCCATTCCGGTCTCAAAAAATGAAACTCTTCCCAGTTGATATTTAATAGTTCTTTGTATTCCATCTCGCAAAGGCGCAAAGACGCAAAGCGTTCAGCTATAAATTATTGACAATTCTGGTTATTCCGTTTTTAATTAATTTTTCATTAAAATTAATTAGTAGTATATCTACTTATATTTTTGGTATCTCATTTTCCGTCATATCTTAAATCTCTTTGAGTCTCGACGGCTTTGCGAGCTATTTTATAACACTTTTAACAAGCCTCACAAACACAGCAAACAAATAATAAACTACTCCCAGCAAATATGCTATACCAAGAGGGTAGAAATAAAGCAAAGTAACAGGTTTATAACTTTCCTCCTCGTATTCCATTGGTTCGTATTTATTAAGTGTTTCTGTTATTTTTTGCAATGAATTTTCATCATCAGCTTTAAAATACTCTCCTCCACTTATAGAAGCTATTTCTTTCAATGTATTCTCGTCAAGCTCATAAGAACCTGCTCCTTTTTGTCCAATCCCCAAAGTATAAATTGTGATTGAATCTTTCTTGGCAATAGCAGCGGCATCCAGTGGAAGTATATCGCTTCCGCTGTCAACACCATCGGTCATTACCAGCATTACTTTGTACTTAATACTGTCTTTTTCAAACATTTCTATACCTTTGGCTATAGCATTTCCTATCGAAGTCATTTGTCCTGCCATGCCTACTGCTACATCATCCATCATACTGTTTACCAAATTCAAATCGGTAGTAAACGGTGCCTGCGTATAAGCCTGCGAACCAAAAAACACCAACCCCATCCTGTCTCCTTCACGCGTGTCTACAAAATCGTGAAGAACATCCTTTACACCATCCCATCGACTAACCTTACCATTATCTGTTGGCCAGTCTTTTTCGTCCATACTCAGGGACAAATCGGCAACTATTAGGAAATTTCGCGAATTTTTCACTTTTTTCTCCGGAATACCTACCAACTGTGGCGACGAAAATGCCAACAGTAATAAAGCCCAGATAACTATCAAAAAAATCCACTTATACCACTTATTACCCTGTGATTTGTTCAAAGAGATTTCTTTTGAATCTAATAATCTCTTAATATTTGAATATGCCGGAGAAAAAAGTGCCTTTTTATTACTTCTTATAGCGGGTATAATAAGCCATACCAATATTGGAATAGGAAATAAGTAGAATACCCATATATGCTGTATTTCTACCGATGATAATGATATGTCAAATAATTCTTCCAAATTTATCTATGCCCATTTATCCATTTAACAGCATTGGCAATAAAGCTATCTAACTCCCGCTTGTCCACCTCCCCATTACTATAAACAACTTCAAATATTTCTTTATCGAATTTTACTATCGATTTTGAATTCAAAAAATCAGCCCAATTATCAGTACTAAGCCTGGCAACAATATCCCGTCCAAAAGTATGCATAGCAACAATTTTTAATATTTCATTTACTTCTGCTACAGACTTTTGATCTTTCCGGTTTGCAATAAGCTTAACAGCATCCCTTCTGTATTTATTTTTCCTCCAATTAGAATATATTTTATAAATAACAATGAGTATTACAACAGTTACTACTCCATAAACAATATACCAACCCGGAGTTGTGTAGGTCATCTCCAGTTTGTCAGGCTCAATAAGGTTGCCAATATCTTTTATGTCTGATGTTTGTAAAATCATTTTACTGGTTACTGGTTACTGGTTACTGGTTACTGGTTACTGGTTACTGGTTACTGGTTACTGGTTACTGGTTACTATGCTTGTCGAAGGACTGATTACAATCTATGAACTATCACCTCTTTCTTCTTTTATCTTTCTTCTTTTATCTTTCCTCTTTTATCTTTCTTCTTTACCCATACAAACTCACAACCCCAACTGCGTCCTAATTTGCTCTTCAACCGGTGTTTCTGTTTCAATTAAAAAAACAGGGATTTTATATGCATTTAATTCTTCAATAAACTCCTTCTGTTTGCTTTCGAATTCTGTTTTTATGGTATTCTGCGTGTTTTTGTCCTTTCCGTTGATTTCTATCTGATTTTCACCATCACTTATTGCTATTCTTTCCCCGGGAATTTGCATCTCAAGTTCATCGTATATTTTAAAAACTATAACATTGTTGTGCAAAGAAGCTGTTACCAGGGTTTGCAAGACACGCGAATCATATCTTTTAAAATCAGAAATAACAACCATAGTATAATCGTGCGACACCAGGCTGTGCAATTGTTCAAAAACCTTATTTCTGGTTTCTTCGATACTTTTTTCAGATGATATTTCGGCTAGCAGGTTGTTTTTCTCAACTACTTTTTCCAAAAAGTGTAACATCGATTTTTTATCGCGTTTTGGTTTAATCATCTCCACAGAATCATCGTTGAATACAATTCCCCCCACACGATCGCCATCTCCCGAAATTTTGTAAGCCATAATTGCTGCTATTTGTGCTGCACATACCGATTTCATATTTCTTTTAGAACCAAAAAACATTGACTTTGACAAATCAACAACTATCACTGCAGGATGTTCCTTTTCTTCCTGAAATACTTTAGTGTGGGTTTTCTGTAATCTGGCAGTTACTTTCCAGTCGATATTACGAATATCATCGCCTTTCACATAAGCTCTCGATTCTTCAAAATCCATACCTCGTCCCCTAAGTCTGGATGCATGACGACCTGCCATAATAGAATTTACTTTGGCGTTTTTTCTTAGATGAATATTACGTGCCACATAGCTGTAATAAACCAGGTCTTCTATTGTTAAGAAAACTCCCTTAGTATCTGATATGGCCTTTAGTGGTTTCATACTTTGTTGTTTGAAGTTTGAAGTTTGAGCTTCGGCATTGTAAAACAACAAACTCCGAACCTCAAACAATACTGTCCTAAAATGCCTGATTAAAGTTAAAATAGAAACCGGAACTTTCTCTACCTATACCATAGTCTAATCTAAGATTCATACGCGGTTGCAATTCAAACCGGTAACCAATACCGAAGTTCGGCAACCACCTGTTTGTGTTATCTTTTATTGTTTCGGAATCAAAAACTGTTCCCGAACCAATCCATGCTACTACACCATGCTTACTTAAATCGCCGGTATCTTTTAAGAATGTATGACGATACTCTGCTATGAAAAAGAACATATCATTGTTTCGGTATCGTCCCCATGTGTATCCTCTTAAATCAAACGGAGTTCCAAGTTGCGACATTTCTCCATAAGGAACCTCTCCTTCGGCAATACGCACTTTTGCCTGCCATGCCAGTACCTGTCCTTTGCGCGATAATGTTTCAAACTGACGATAATCGAGTTGATATACATTGTAATTATTATCTCCGCCAAAAGCAGTATTGTAATTGGTGTATCTAAAATCTACCAAAACACCTTTCCAGGCATCCACAGGAATATCACGACTATCGTATCGAAGAATCAAACCAAGTCCCGAATTCATCGGCTTGTTTTTAAATTCTTTATAGTTATTTTCGTTAGATACAGGGGCAGCGGCATCGCTACCTTGTGTTGAATTATAATCAACATTTAATCCAACGAAATAGTTTTTCTTAACCTGATACAAAAACCTTGGATTAAACCACCACCATTTTCGGTTGTATGCAGTAGTTGAATCAGACTTGTATGCATTGTAATTGTTTTGATAACCAACACCCCAATAATGGTCGGGCATATCTTTGTACCAAAAATCACCATTTATACGTAGTTTGTCGTCAAGCCAGTATGATGTAAGAATAGCATTAGCTACAAGAGCACTTGTAGTTGTGTATGCTACAGTAAACGGCAAAGAAGAACGCAATAAATCCGGATCGCTTTTATCAGTTTTAAAACTTGTTAAACCACCCGCAGCTATCATAAAACCAAGTTCGGGAGTATATCCCGGAGCTATAATAGGACTAATCATAAAATCGCCGTTCTTTATTTTTTCTTCGTTTTTTGCTTTTTTAGCAGCCTTTTTAGCTTCCTTTTTCTCTTTTCTTGTCATTTCCTGTGCAAAACCCGGAACTATCATTATACTTAAGAATAGTAGTAGTAATATTTTTGTTTTCATCTGTTAATAATTTTAGATTATTGATGTTTACAGACTTACCGGCTTCGTAGTTTATCGGTTGTACGAATTCGTATTGTCGGTAACATCATTTACAAATGATATTATTTTTGATTTTACATCTCCTTCATTCCAAAAGCTTAAAACTCCTTTTTTAGAATCTTCATCTTGCCGTTGATTCTGTATACTTTTCTGTTGGAAACTTGTGAAAGTAAATCCTATTGTGGTAATAAATAATACAATAAAAAAAACTTCTCATAATTATTTTTTCGTGCAATTACAATGTTTTATTATTACATTACCAACTAGTTATCAACCTACTGCAACAAGTTTTATTATCTCATCCAGAGCTTTATCTTCAGTTATTCCTTTGGCATTTGCCTGATAACTGAGAATAAGTCTGTGGCGGAGAACATCGTGAATTACGGCTTGCACATCATCGGGAGTAACAAAATCTCTTCCGTTCATCCACGCATTGGCACGCGAACATTTATCCAGAGCAATAGTTCCACGGGGGCTCGCCCCAAAATCTATCCACTTAGATAAATCCTCGTTGTATTTTTCGGGATGACGCGTAGCATCAATTAGTGCTATTATGTATTTTTCTACTGATTCTGATATTATAATATTATCTATTTCTTTTTGGGATTCAAAAATCAGATCTTGTGGAAATTTATCTTCTTCAGTTTTTTTGCCCAATGATTTGTTTTTGCTTTCCTCACGTACCAATCGCAATACTTTAAGTTCGGCATCGGTGCTGGGGTAATCTATATAAACGTGCATCAAAAATCTGTCCATTTGTGCTTCAGGAAGGGGGTAAGTACCTTCCTGTTCAACCGGATTTTGAGTAGCAAGTACCATAAACAATTTCGGAAGCTTGTGGGTTTTGCCACTAACTGTAACCTGACGTTCTTCCATAGCCTCTAGCAAAGCAGCTTGTACTTTGGCAGGGGCACGGTTTATCTCGTCGGCAAGAATAAGATTGTCGAAAATAGGACCGGGTTGAAACTGAAATTTCTCTTCCGCATCAGGCAAATATATTTCAGTTCCCGTAACATCAGAAGGAAGCAAATCAGGTGTAAACTGAATACGGCTCAAACCTGCTTCAATAGTTTTAGAAAGGCTCTTTACGGCTCTGGTCTTCGCAAGCCCGGGCAAACCTTCAAGAAGCATATTCCCGTTTGAAAGCAATACCAAAATCAATCTATTTACAAGGTGCTCCTGACCTATTATAGATTGTGATATGCTTTCTTTTATCTTATTAATTTTCTCTAAGTTGGTCATAGTGTTGTACAATTTTCACACATCAGTTTATTAACCTGAGTAATCCAAATAAATTTCAGTTAACCCCTATAAATATTTAAGAACATTACTATTCAGGGAAAACTGTCTTCCAGTCTTTTTCCATATCTACAACTGTCCAGTTATTTTTTCCGGCTTCAATAAGTGCTTTATCAAGTTTACCTACATGCGATTCTTTGTCATAAGCCCATTCTCTTATAGAGTCAGTATGATGTATCAACAGGTTGAAATATCCTTTTTCATTGGTTTGTGCATATTGCATCATTTGCAAATCACCATCTGAGTTTCCTGCTACAAATACCGGTTTTTTACCAATGTATTTATAAATTCCGGCAGGTTTACCGGCTTTATCATCAATAAATTCCATCTCCGGCAGCCTTTGTATTTTTTTGGTTTCTTCGTTGTATTTAACCTTAATGCTCGAACCAATTGTCATATATTGAGGTACACCATAAGTTTCGCAGGCAAATTCTCTCATAAAATCTCTTCCTCCACCCGAAACAATAAATACTTTAAAATCATTGTTTCGCAGATAGTCCATTAATTCCAGCATTGGCTGGAATATCAGCTCGTTATATTTTCTGTTTTTTGTTGGGTGTTCGGTTTCGCTCAACCATCTTTTTACTCCTTCTGCAAACTCTTCGTCAGTTGAGTTACCATGAGTTATCAATGCCAATTTTACAAGTCCGTGTTCGCCGTGTTTAGCTAATGTTTTAAAGTCGCGGTCAACGGCTGCTTTTATCAACTCATCTTTTAATAACTCCGGTTTTTCTTTTACCAATGTATCCAGAGTGTACAGGGTAAAATATAATTGAAAATAGAAGGGTTTTTCACTCCATAGAGTACCATCATTATCGAATGTTGCGATTCTATCTTCAGGTTCAATAAAGTTTTTATTCTTAGGATCGCTTATTGATTCCACATAAGAAATAATGGATGATTTTGCTTGACCTTCGTTCCATGTTAGTAAAGGATCTGCTGTTTCAGTGCTATCAGTAGTATATTTTTTTCCGGGGCTTGATGCGTCGGAAGTATAAATAACTAACATTAGTAGCGAAATAACCACTACTAAACCGGTTGAGAATAATTTCTTCATAGATTTAATTTTAGACTAACTAAATTACAAAAAAAACATTAACATTTTATAATCCAGTAAGTTATACCCCTAGAATAAAAAAGCCATCAAATTAATTTGATGGCTTTACTGAAATTTAATATTGGTTTTATTTAGAGCCTCCTTCTTGCAGTGACTCCATAACTTTATCTAAACTAAAACTTGCAGCTTTCATTCTAGGAGGATAATCTTTAAATGTCATCAAGAAATCTCCAACAATTTTTTGAGCAGGAACCAATAAAAATACATGATCCAATAACCAATCGTAATATGTATTTGATGTTATTGTTGCATTTTCATAAGGATCTCTTCTAAGGTTAAAAATAAGGGGAACTCTCAATGTAATAAATGGTTCAGACCAAACTTGCATAGTTCCTTTTGCCCTTTGTTCCATGAAAATTATTTTCCAATCGTCATATCTCAGTGCTGTTAGATCTCCATCATCAGAGAAATAGAACATCTCTTTACGTGGTCCTTCCTCAACTTCTCCGGTCAAATAAGGTAAAAAGTTATATCCGTCTAAATGAACTTTAAATCCCTTATATCCATTTAACAGTTTTTCTTTTACATCATCTCTACCTGCAGCAGCAAGAAAAGTTGGCATCCAGTCAAGCCCTGAAATCATTTCATTCGAAACTGATCCTGCTTTAATATGATTCGGCCAACGAATTAACGATGGAGTTCTCCATCCACCTTCCCAGTTGGAATTTTTCTCTCCTCTAAAAGGATTTATTCCGGCATCCGGCCATGTATTCTTATGAGGTCCGTTATCTGTTCCGTATTGAACAATTGTATTATCCGCAATTCCAAGTTCATCAAGAACTTTTAAAAATTTACCGATATGCATATCGTGTTCTACCATACCGTCAGCATATTCATCCTGTCCTGATACACCTCTTAACTCATCTTTAACATGTGTTCTAAAGTGCATTCGTGTACCATTCCACCATACGAAGAATGGCTTTCCGGCCTCAACCTGTTTTTTGATAAATGCTATAGCTGCATCTGAAGTTTCATCATCAACAGTTTCCATTCTTTTTTTGGTAAGTGGTCCTGTATCTTCAATTTTTCCATCAGCATACGAGTGAATTACACCACGTGGCCCAAAGTTTTTTCTAAAATCAGGATATTCCTTAGGATCCGGATAATCAGGTAATTCAGGTTCTTCCTCAGCATTCAGGTGATAAAGATTACCGAAAAAT